>VHCZ01000170.1 GCA_016871535.1 Verrucomicrobiota bacterium | reverse complement strand
CCGAAGGGCGGCAGTTCTTTTTCGCCAGACTTCGTTGCTTGCTCCTTACAGATCCACTTCGGGATATGCTCGTCGCTCGCGCCTCGTCTGGCCGAAAAATCCCTTGCCGCGAACGTGAGCGTATTTATGAAATGGACCACTAAGGAGGCGACAGGTGGTGGGAGCGTTGGCGGATGTAACTGACATCCACGGGATCGCTCCGGACCGGGTGAGGATTCCCCGTGGGGGTTGAGTTGATCACCCGCAGCACGGGCGTTCGCCAACGATGCGATTCGGAGTGGCCATCGGCGAACGAGAGAACGCCGGACTTTTTGTCATGCAAAGCGCCGGGAGCGGTGAAGTAATCCTGGTTGTTCCGAATGGGAATCTCGAAAGGCGTGTAGCAAATGCTCGTCGGCTCCACGTCGATGAAGACGAACAACTCCGCCGGTTTGCCAAATTCGGAATTCTTCTTGTAGAAGGTCACGGGCGGGATCGGCGCGAACTGCTGCGGGCCGCCGTTCAAGTAATCGTTGATCGAGTAGCTCCGCAGTTTCGGAAGCCGGCGCGATCCGCTCGTGTAAACCGTCCGCTCGGCGGGGCACTTGTAAACCTCGATGCTTCGCAGGTAATTCGCGAAGGCGGCCCGCCTGGGATCGATGAGCGCGTTCGTATCGATGAATCCCGGGGTGGAGCCATGGACCGTGCTTTCGACCCAGTTCAATCCGCTGCCCGCCGGCGGGTTGTTGCGCACATTCGTGGGCAAGCCGCCGTTGTTATCGTCCTGGTACAGCGTCCACGTAAGCGACAATTGCTTGTGATTGCTGATGCACTTGGCGCGAAGGGCCTGTCCTTTCGCCCTGGCGAGCGCCGGCAAAAGCATGGCCGCCAGAATGGCAATGATCGCGATCACAACCAACAGTTCAATCAGGGTGAATCCGCGGCGGCTCCGGGCATGCATGCGAGGCGAACCATTGACTGCTTTGCCTGAATTGTCCAGCAGATCGAGCAGGTCGCACGCCGGTCAGGGTCAGTCTTGGCCAGACGCAAAAAGCGAGATTCAGTGGATCGAGTTGCGCGGCGTGGACGCGAAGCCGATCCGGATTGCGGCCGCGAACATCCAACGTCAGCACACGAGCGACGTGTCCCTGATGCCGGAAGGTTTGCACGCGGCGCTGACGATGCAGGAATTCACCGACCTCATCGAGTTTCTCGTCAGCTTGAAGCAGCCGGAGAGCGCGGCATGCCGACCGCAATCGAACCGCTGGCAAAAGCCATCGCGTTACGGCCGATCCTCCCGGAGGACGTGAAGTTCGAGCACCCGGTTTGGTTTGGCCCGGACGGATATCTTTACATTGGGATGGGCGACACCGGCCCGCAGGAAGATCCCCAGGGCCACGGACAGGATCCGAAACTCCGGTTGGGAAAACTGCTTCGGATCGATGTCGATCAGGAGGACGGCGAAAGGCCTTATTCGATCCCGGAAGATAATCCGTTTGCCGGGCGCGCGGGCTTTCGGCCGGAAATCTGGGCATATGGGTTCTGCGAACCGTGTCGGTTCAGCTTCGATCCGCTGACCAAGGAGCTGTGGGTCGGAGACGTGAGCCAGGATTGATACGAGGAAGTCGCCACGGCGCGGCGCGGCGAGAATCATGGCTGGAATGTCTATGAAGGTTTCGAGCGTTTCTCCTACCGCTATCGCCGGGAAAGCGAAGTCTTCGCCCCGCCCGTGTTCGCTTACAGCCGCAAGTATGGCGAACTTTACGTTGTGGGTTACGAAGGGATGATTTACAGAATGGATTTCGCCGGGACCAATTTCGAGTAGCTGCGTTTCCTTCCTTCGGACGCTCGAATCATCACCTCAGTGAAGGTGGGGCGAGGCTGGGCGAGGCTCCACCAGCGTTAACTGAGAGGTTGCGGCTCTCTAGGCTTCTTTCGGCGACGGCGCGTCTTGGCGGACGACCTGGCGGAGAACCTCGGCGAGGTCTTCCAGCCGGTACGGTTTGCTGACGCTGAAGCCGTGCTCGCGGAAGTTCGACATCGCCGGGTCCAGCGCATAACCGCTCGACACGATGGCCTTCACGTCCGGGTCGATCTTCGCGAGTTGCTCCAGCGCTTCGCGCGCGCCCATGGCGCCGGGCACGGTCAGATCCAGAATGACGGCCGCAAACGGGCGTTGGGCCTCCAGCGCTTCGGAATATCTCCGGATGGTTTCGGCGCCGTCTCTGGCTAATTCGACTTCGTATCCGAGCCAGCTCAAAGCCGCCATGACCAGCTCCCGAACCGACGCATCGTCATCCATGACCAGAATTCTGCCCGATCCGGTGGGAGGCTGGAGCAACGCCGGCTTCGGATGCGCGCGGGCATGAGTCGAAACCGGAAGATAAACCTCGAATCGCGTCCCGACCCCCAGCTCGGATTCCACCTGGATGACGCCGCCGTGCTTCTTGATGATCAAATAAGCCGTGGCCAATCCCACCCCGCCCAGCAGCGGCAATCAGCTCGCTCAAGGACGCGGTGCGTTTGAGAAGGTTGCCGCCTTTGGCGAAGGCCAGCAGTTGCTGGGTCAAATCCCGGGCTCGCAAGCAGGCTTTTTCCGCCTGTTCCAGGCGCTCCTGCAGTTCCGGTTCGGCTGGAGCGAACATGCGGGCCAGCGAAACGTTGCCGAGGATTCCGGTCATGATGTTGTTGAAGTCGTGCGCGATGCCGCCGGCGAGCAAGCCGAGGGATTCGATTCGGCTCGCTTTCACCATTTCCACCTCCAGCTTCTGTTTCTCGGTCACGTCTTGAAAAACCAGCACCGCTCCGCTGATTTGTCCGGCGGCGTCGAAAATAGGCGCGGCCCGCGCGGCCACCGCGCGTTCCTCGTCGTCCCGTGCGAGCAGAAGCGCCTCGGTGGGGAGATCGAGAACCTTTCCGGTTTGCAGGACGCGTTCGACCGGGTTCTCGACGTGTTCCCGGGTTTGTTCATCGACCAGAAAGAACACCTCGATGATTTTCCGCCCCAACGCTTTCAACCCCCAGCCGGTTAAGTTCTCCGCGACCTTGTTAATGAGGACGATCCTTCCATCCATGTTGGTGGTAATAACCCCGTCGGCCGTGGATCGGCAGGTACACGATGAACCCTGGTTCCGGGGGCCGGCGGACGCGGCTGAGCGAAGTCTTTCCCGTCGAAACGGGTTCGCCGGTGTCCCGGGCCCGCTCCATGGCCAGGCGGCGCTGCGGGTCTGAAAACGCGTCCCAACCCAGCGGCATGTGGGCGTGCTGACGAATATCCTCGAGATAAAGGATTGGGAAGTACTCGCTCCGTTTCGCTTCGGGCTTGATGCGATAAGCGGGATTCCTCGCGCGCATGGCGGACACGTGCTGGTCTCGATCCGCGTCCGGCACGCGTTGGGCAAAGCCAACCGCCAGGATGCCGGGATAGCTGTCGGCCAGGTTGCGCGCCGCAAAGTATTTCTTCCACTCCTCCTGAATCGCCAGTTTGCTCGTGAGAAACATTCCGCGCACGCCTCGCAAAACTTCCAGATGGAAGTCCAGGTAGAGTTGGGCCGTGTTGAACAGGGCGCTCACCGCGTCATCGAACCGCTTTTGATCGCGGGATTCGACGTGGCTGCGGAGTTGGAAGTAGAGAATTCCGGTTGAAAGCAGAGACACGGCCAGTACGGCATACGCCGATCCGCGCCGGCTCAGATTCTCTCGAATGCTGTGAGCGTCGTTCCGCATGCTCGATTTTTCAGCGGCGGAACCATACGGGCAACGCCCGGAGCAGGAAAGCTCTTTGTTGTCGGCCGACTTGTCCAACCCGCCGCTTTCGTCTTATTATCCCGCGCGCATGAATACGGGCATCACCGCAATCAACGAACAAGTGCAACGGGCGAGCGCCTTCGTCCATCCTCTTTTCAACGAACTGAACAAAATCATCGTCGGGCAGAAATACCTGCTGGAGCGACTGGCGATCGGCCTGCTGGCCAACGGCCATATTCTGCTCGAAGGCGTGCCGGGGTTGGCGAAAACCCTGTCCGTCAAATCGCTGGCGGCGTGCTTGAACGTGAAATTTTCCCGCCTGCAATTCACGCCGGACATGCTGCCGGCGGACGTGATCGGCACGCAGATTTACAATCCGCAATCCGGCAGCTTCACGACGCGCCAGGGCCCGATCTTTGCCAACCTGGTGCTGGCGGACGAAATCAATCGCGCGCCGGCCAAAGTCCAGAGCGCCTTGCTCGAAGCCATGCAGGAAAAACAGGTCACCATTGGCGAACAAACCTTCCATTTGCAGGAGCCTTTCCTGGTCCTGGCCACGCAAAACCCGATCGAACAGGAAGGCACCTATCCGCTGCCCGAAGCCCAGGTCGATCGCTTCATGCTCAAGCTCAAAATCGTTTATCCCTCCCGCGCCGAGGAACGCCAGATTCTGGAATTGATGGCGCGCACCACGAACATTCCCGAAGCGCAACCCGTGGTCGATGCCGAGCAAATTCTCTCCGCCCGCCGCGTGATCAACGACATCTACGTGGACGACAAAGTGAAGGATTACATTGTCGATCTGGTCTGCGCCACGCGCGACCCCGAGCCCTACAAAATCGCGGTGAAAGAATTCATTCAACTGGGCGCCTCCCCGCGCGCGACGATCTCGCTGACGCTCGCCGCCAAAGCGTTCGCCTTCCTGCGCGGCCGCGGCTACGTGACGCCGCAAGACGTCAAGAGCATCGGCATGGACGTGCTCCGGCACCGCGTCACGATCACCTACGAAGCCGAAGCCGAGGACAAGACAAGCGAGACCGTCATCCAGAAGATCTTCGATGAACTGCCCGTCCCGTGATGCGGATTTCAAATATCAAATTTGAGATTTGAGATTGGCTGCATGATTCCCCAGATTCCAAATCGAATTCAGAGACAGCACGAGGAACGCCGTTGGACGTCTGAGAAATGGTTTTGGGTTGCCCCTCTGCTTGCGCTGTGTTTGCTATTGATTGCTTCGCTTCCCAGATGGCTTGAACCTTCTTCTCGCGGGAAGTCCGTCCGCGAATGGTTCGAGGAGGCGCTTAATGACACAACTCCACGGACGGACATCATCCAAGCCTTCGCCCAGATGGAGGGCCGGACGGTGCCTTTCTTGATTCGTCGTCTGAATCCACATCCATCAGGCCTCGACAAGGCTCGGCAGCTAGCGCTGAATTTGCTTCCCAAACGCCTCGACAGAATCTTGGGCAGCCCACGGCCTGAATCCTACTACTCCTGGCGGTGTATGACTGCGTTGGAAATGCTTGGATACGTCGGAACGACGCAGCGGCTAAACTTGGATTCCAGGCAGCCGACTCGAAAGCCTTCGGTGGCCAAGGCTGTGCCACGCATTCGCGCTTTGTTGAGCGATGACAGTCCTTCCATCCGCAGCCAGGCGGCCCAGGCGTTGTGGTTCATCGGCCCGCCCGCAGCGCCTGCCATCCCTGAGCTTATTCGGCTTGCTGCGGATGCCAACGAAAAGGCGAGCACTCCAGCCGTCCAGGCATTTGGATTAATCGGGCCGGCGGCGAGCAATGCCGTCGAGCTTTTGTCGCAAATCGCTCGGAGTGATCGACGGGACCGTCTTGGAGCCATCCAGTCTCTGGGATTGATTGGTCAAGCGGCACGTTCAGCAACTCCGGCTTTGGTTTCACTTCTGAACGACGAGGACGACCAAATCCGGGTTGCTGCCGCACGGGCATTGGCACACTGCGGTGAGACTCCGGATGCGGCGACTCCCACTCTGGCGGCCATGCTCCAACACACAAACGAATGGTGGCGAATCGTCGCGACCTTGGCCCTTTGGAACAGGAATCCGAACGATGCGGGATTGACCGAAGCACTGGGGAAAGCTCTGCATTCTACGAATAGAGGTCCGCTCGCCTATTCCTTGGCGTACCTAGGAACCAATGCCGCACCGTTCCTCCCTCAACTCAAAGAACTGGCTGATGATCCAGACCCACATATCCGGCGTTTTAGCCGAATCGCGCTACGCAGGATTCAGACTTCCAAGCCATGATCCCTCGCGAGATATTGAAAAAAATCCGCCAGATCGAACTTCGGTCGATTCGCCTCGTGAACGAAACGCTGGCCGGTCAGTACCACAGCGTCTTCAAAGGCCAGGGCATGAATTTCGACGAAGTGCGCGAATACCAGCCCGGCGACGAAGTGCGGTTCATCGATTGGAACGTCACCGCCCGGATGAACCATCCGTTCATCAAGAAATTCGTCGAGGAACGGGAATTGACGGTCATGCTCGTCGTGGACATGAGCGCGTCCGGGTTGTTCGGTTCGCGGGACCAATCCAAGCGCGAACTCGCCGCCGAGATCGCCTCCGTGCTCGCGTTCTCCGCCATCCGCAACAACGACAAGGTCGGCCTGATTTTGTTCACCGAGGGCGTGGAGAAGTTCATTCCGCCCCGCAAAGGCCGGCGGCACGTGTTGCGCGTGATCCGGGAAATTCTATTTTATGAGCCGCGGCGCAAGGGCACAGACCTTAACACCGCGCTGGAGTTTCTCATGCGCGTCACGCGGCATCGGGCGATTGTGGTGGTCCTCTCGGATTTTCTCGGCCAGACGCATCCCACGCGGGCGGAGATGGCCGCTCACCTGCGCCGCCGCGTCATTCTTTCCGAGACGCTCGCCCAGACCTCGTTCACCACTCTGCGGCAGGCCAACCGCCGCCATGATGTCGTGGCCGTTCAGATCGTGGACCGTTTCGAGCAGGAATTGCCCGCGCTCGGTTATCTGGTCTTGAAGGACGCGGAAACGGGCGAAGTCGTGGAGATCAACACCGGCGACGAACGAAAGCGCAAGGCGTTTCAGGAGCGCCAGGTCAAAGCGCAGAACGAGCTGCGCCGGTTGCTCCTCTCGGCGAGGATTGATTCCATTCAGCTTCGCACCAATGAAACTTACACGGCGGCGCTGGGCCGATTCTTTGAGACGCGGGAAAGGCGGCGCAGGCATGGGTGATTTCATAAAGACGAACTCCAGCGCCTTCGTCGTTCCGCCGGGCTCAGACGCGAATACCAATGACATTCGCGGCATCAAGGCGCCGGTCGAGATCCTGAATGCCTGGGCCTGGCTCTGGTGGCTGGCCGGCGCGTTGGCGCTGGCGGCGCTGTGCGCGTGGCTTTGGCGGCGCTGGCGGCGGAAGAGGCGCGAACCGGCGCCTGTCGCCGTCATTCCGCCTCACGAACGCGCGCTGGAAAAATTGCGGGAAGCACTCGGCTTGATGAGACAGCCGCGTCCATTTTGCACCGCTGTGTCCGATGCCGTGCGTGTTTATTTGGAAGAACGCTTCGAGTTCCGAGCGCCGGAGCGCACGACCGAGGAATTCCTGGACGAACTTCAAACCAGCGCGCTGCTGTCCTTTGACCAAAAACAAACGCTCGGCGAATTTCTCATGCGCTGCGATCTGGTGAAGTTCGCGCGTTATGAACCAGGCGAACCGGAGTTGCGCCAGCTCTACGACGCCGCGGTCCGGCTCATTGAAGAAACCCAACCCCCGCCACCCGTCGCGGAGACCGGCGCCACGGCGACGGTGAAACCGAACGTTTCCTCCTGACCATGAGCTCTGTTGGTGAAGCTGAATCGGGGTGTCGGAGTGCCGGAGTGCCGGAGTGCCGTAGCGCAGATTTTCAATCTGCCGTATCGCAGGATTGCATCCTGCGGGGCGCCGACCAAACCTGCTCCTTACACGAATCCGTGGACGGCGGTCGCCAATCTCAAGGGGATTGCGTCCTCCAGCCCAGGGTTGCGAGGAACGAGCTACTCTGGGTAAAGCGAACGAGAAGGAACCAACCCCAAAGGGGTTGCGCCTCTCCGATCGGCCAAAGACGCAACCCCGTTGGGGTTGATCCCGTGTTCCCCCTTATTGCCCAGGGTAGCCGGGTAGCTCGTTCCTCGCAGCCCTGGGCTTTGCGTCGGAATCCCGTTGGGATTCTAAACGGAAGAATTGCGTGTAAGGAGCAGGACCAAACCGTGCCCGCCAGCATTTCTCAGCGCACCGCCGATTGCAAATCGGCGATACGGCAGACTGCAAGTCTGCGCTACGAGGGCCGCCGGCGGCGGCAACTTGTGGAAAGATTGCTTCTCATGGCCGTTGCGGTGCTCATTCCGCAGAGCGACGCCGCGGAACAGAAATCCACCGATCGTCGGCCGGGTTTGCGAGTATCTTTCGAGAGCCTGGAGGGAAGCGATCCCCGCGCGCGAGACGTCGCCACCTTGCCGAACCTCTGTCTTTACGTTCCTGCCGAGTCGGCACCGGCCTCCTTCATCCCGCCCGGTCGATTCACCGCCAACTGGCGCGGGTTCGTTTCGGTCGATCTCCGTTCGGATTATCGGTTCCAGGCGGAACTGAACGGGGAATTCAAAATGGAGGTCAACGGCGTTGTGGTGCTGGAAACCACGGGCGCCGGAGCGGCGTCATCGCCCGGCAAATTCATCCGGCTGAACAAGGGCACCAATTGGTTGACAGCCACCTTTCGAAGCCCGCCGAGCGGCGACGCCTTCCTGCGCGTGGACTGGACCCCGAAAGGCGGATTGCCTGGTCCCATTCCGCTCAATGCGCTCTCGCATCAACGCGACGAGGAATTGGAGCGAGGCGAGCGCCTGCGCCTGGGCCGGGCGCTCTTCATCGAACATCGTTGCGGCAAATGTCACACGGGCAAGCCGGTGGAAGGGAATCCCGAACTGGCCCTGGACGCGCCTGCGTTTGAAGGCATCGGCAGCCGCCGAAACATCCGTTGGATGGCGCAGTGGATTCTCGATCCCAAGAGCCAGCGGGCTTCGGCGCAAATGCCGAAACTGTTTCACGGCCCAGACGCCCTGAAAGATGCGGAGGCCGCGGCAGTTTTCCTGGCTTCCCTGAAAACCGGAGGCAACGCCTCCACGCCTCCCGATGTCTCCGGCGAACAAATCGAAGCCGGAAAGCAACTCTTCGACCATCTGCATTGCGCCGCTTGCCACAACGATCCGGGCGAAACGGCAGCCAGCGCCGAGCGAATTTCGCTCAAACACGTGCTGCAAAAATTTCCGGCGGGCCAACTCGCGCACTTCCTCAAAGATCCCGCCGCGCACTACGCGTGGAGCCGCATGCCGAATTTCAAACTCGACGACGATGAAACGCGCAAGCTGGCGGCTTTCCTGACGGACCGAGCCGATCAATCTCAACCGAACGACTCGGCTTCTGATCCCGCCACCGTCGAGCGGGGCAAGACGCTCGTTCAGACTGCCGGGTGTTTGAATTGCCACAACTTGCAATTGGAAAACCAATTTGCCGCAAAGCCCCTGGCCGACCTGCCGGCCTCACGCTGGAGTCAGGGTTGCCTGGCGAGCGCGCCGCTGGAGAAGTCCAGGGCGCCCTTCTTCGCCTTCACCGCCCGCGAGCGGGAAGCGTTGCAGGATTTTGCCGCCGGCGATCGAGCCGCGCTCGCGCGCTTCGTGCCGTCGGAATTCGCCGCGCGCCAGATCAGCGGACTGAAGTGCCAGGAATGCCACGGCAAATTCGACGGCTTTCCGCCGGTCGAGATTCTCGGCGGCAAGCTGAAGCCGGAATGGACTGCGGCCTTTCTCGCGGGCAAGGTTTCCTACAAGCCGCGTCCGTGGATTTCCGGGCGCATGCCCGCGTTCCCGGCCCACGCGGAAGCCCTGGCGCATGGACTGGCGATGCTGCATGGTTACCCGCCGAAAACTTTGCCCGAGCCGCCCCTGGATGCGGAAGCGGCGAAGATCGGACAGAAGCTGGTCTCGGCGGACGGCGGATTCTCTTGCATCGCGTGCCACGCCGTGGGCAAGGTCGGCGCGAACCTGGTGTTTGACAGCGCGGGGATCAATCTGGCTTACGCGGCGGACCGATTGCAGCGGTCCTATTTCACCCGCTGGCTTTTCAATCCGCTTTCGATTGATCCCAGTTCCAAAATGCCGGTCTATTTCGATGAAATGGGCAAAAGTCCCTTGACGGATGTCTTCGACGGCGACGGCGCGAAGCAGATCGACGCGATCTGGCAATATCTCCGCCTGGGCGATAAGATGCCGCCGCCGCCCGGCACTGAGCCGGCGCCGTGAGAGAGAAGTGAACCGGCTTCAGTATTCCTGAGCCACAAATCTGACAAAGCATTATGACAAAACCCAATTGGCCGTTCTCGGTAACCTTTTTCACTTTGACCAGGTTGCTGCTGGTTTGCTTTACATGGACGCTCCTTTTGCCAGGCCAAGCCCTCGCCGATGAACCGAACCAGCTCACCGAGGCTGAGAAAAAGGCCGGGTGGAAACTCCTCTTCGACGGCAAGACCACCCAAGGCTGGCGGAGTTTCAAGAAGCAAACCTTCCCGCAACAGGGATGGATCGTCGAGGACGGCTGGCTCAAGAAAGTCGCCAACGTGCGTCCTGGCGACATCATCAGTCAGGAGCAATTCACGGATTTCGAGTTGGAATGGGAATGGCGCCTGGCGCCGAAGGCGAACAACGGGCTGAAATATTTCATCACGGAAGAACGCTCCTCCCCCGTCGGCCACGAATACCAGATGTGGGACGACCTCGAACGGCCCATCAACAAGAGCAGCACGGCGGGGTTTTACGCCGTGTTGCCGCCGCTGGATAAGAAATCCAGAAAACCCGCCGGGGAAATCAATCGCTCACGCATTTTGGTCCAGGGCAATCACGTCGAACACTGGCTCAATGGCGAGAAAGTTTTGGAATACGAGCTCGGAAGCGAAGCAGTCATGGCCGGCGTAGCCACGAGCAAGTTCAAGAATGTCTCCGGCTTCGGCACCAAGATCAAAGGCCACATTCTCCTGACCGATCACCGCGATGAAGCGTGGTATCGCAATATCAAGATCCGCGAACTGCCGGCCCGATGAACCGTCCGAGAGCCAGCTTGATCCGCAGGGCCCATTGACAAAGTAGCGCAGAATTGAATTCTGCTGTATCGCGGATTTGGAATCCGCAGGGTTTCGGCGCGTTGGTGCGCTTGGATCCGCCGACGCCCTGCCGATGCAATTCGGCGATACGGCAGATTGAAAATCTGCGCTACTTTGTCAGCAGCCCAGAAAGGAAACCATGTTGATCGTCCATGTCGATGTGCGCGTGAAACCCGATCAGGTCGCGGCCTTCAAAGCGGCGACGCTGGAGAACGCGCGCCACAGCGTCCAGGAACCCGGCATCGCGCGCTTCGACGTGATCCAACGGCAGGATGACCCGGCGCGTTTCGTTCTGGTCGAGGTTTATCGAACCGATGACGCGCCGGCGAAACACAAGGAGACGGCGCATTACGCGAAATGGCGCGATACCGTCGCGCCGATGATGGCTGAACCAAGAACCAGCGTGAAATTCATCAACGTCTTTCCGGATGACAGCGCCTGGTAAGCAGATCAATCTCAGATGCAATTTGAATTCGGCACGGCGGCGCGGATTATTTTTGGTCCGGGAGCTTCCCGGGATGTCGGATCGCTCGCGAAGAACCTGGGCCGGCGCGCGCTCGTGGTGGTCGGCCGCTCGTTGGAGCGTTCTCACCGATTCATCGAGGCCTTGGAATCAAGCCGGATCGATTGCGCCGCCTTCCATGTCCCGCACGAGCCGACAACGAACCTGGTTTCCGCCGGCACCCAGATGGCGAAGGCCGCACAGTGCGACGTCGTGATCGCCGTCGGCGGCGGGAGCGTGCTGGATGCCGCCAAGGCGATCGCGGCCATCGCGAGCCATGGCGGCGAAGTGACCGATTACCTGGAGGTCGTCGGCCAAGGCAAGAGCTTGAATCAACCTGCCCTTCCCTGGATCGCGGTGCCGACGACCGCGGGCACGGGCGCCGAGGTGACGCGCAACGCCGTGCTGGCTTCGCCGGAGCACCGCATGAAAGCGAGCTTGCGCAGCCCAGGGTTGGTCGCGCGAGTGGCCCTCGTGGATCCCGAACTCACGCATGATCTCCCGCCGGCGTTGACCGCCAGCACTGGTCTGGACGCCCTCACGCAGTTGATCGAGCCGTACGTTTCGCACCGGGCCAACCCTATCACCGATGGTTTCTGTGTCGAAGGCTTGCGGCGTTGCGCCGGTTCGTTGCGCCGCGTCTTTGACAACGGGCGCGATGCACGCGCGAGAGAGGAGATGTCGCTCGCCAGCCTGTTGAGCGGGCTGGCTTTGGCCAATGCGGGCCTGGGTGCGGTTCATGGTTTTGCGGCGGCGATTGGAGGCATGTTTCCCGCGCCACACGGGGCCGTTTGCGCCGCGCTGTTGCCGCGCGTCATGGAGATGAACGTGCGGGCTTTGCGCGAGCGCGATCCGCAGAGTCCCTCGCTTCGGCGTTTTGGCGAAGTCGCCAGGCTGTTGACGGGGAATCCGGCGGCTGAACCAGCCGACGGGGTCGATTGGATTCGGGCGCTCTGCTCGGCGCTCCAGATACCTTCGCTGCGCGCCTACGGAATCGCGCCGGAGCATTTCCCCGAATTGACCGAGAAGACCGCCAAAGCCAGCAGCACGAAGAACAATCCCATCGTGCTTCACGTGGCTGAACTTCGGGAAATCCTGGCGGCCGCTATTTGACGTTGAGTTGATTCCGCGTCCGCGCCCGCCTCACGGGTGGCTTCACTCTCCTCGAACTCCTCGTCGTGATCGCCATCATCGCGATCCTCGCCGGCATGCTGCTGCCCGCGCTGGCCAAGGCGAAAACCAAGGCGCAAGGCATCTCCTGCATGAGCAACACCAAACAGCTCATGCTTGCCGTGCAACTTTACACGACGGAAAACAACGAGCATTACCCGATGAATACCCATGGCGGCGAAGCAGAATCGGGTCGCAAGATCAGCCAGAGCGCCGGGTACTATCCGTGGGTCATGGGTTGACTGGATTGGGGCCTCAGCGCGCACAACACGAACACGCTCTTCGTGGCCGACCCGGACTACGCCGTTCTGGCGAATTACTCCGCGCGCTCGGCCAAGATTTACAAGTGTCCCGCTGACAATTTCGTTCACCCGACGCAACGCCAGCGCGGCTTCAGGGAACGCGTCCGCAGCGTCTCCATGAACGGCGCGGTGGGGTTTGGCAACAAGGTCGCGACCGACGGCCTGCTCAATTGCGAGAAGGTTTTCGTCAAGACTTCCGACGTCATTAACCCGGCGCCGGCCAATCTCTGGGTGTTCGTGGACGAGCATCCGGACAGCATCAACGACGGCGCATTTTTCAACGCGCAGAACAGTTCCGAGTGGATCGACCTGCCGGGCAATTACCACAACAACGCGTGCGGCTTCGCGTTCGCGGACGGCCATTCCGAAATTCACAAATGGAAGAGCAGCGTCACGCGGTTTCCGATCAAGCTGGTTGACTTCTCCCGCACCGCCGTCTCCCGGACGGACGTGGACTACCGATGGATCGTGGACCGGACTTCCGCGCCGCGATAATAGCGATTGAGGTAAGGAGAACAGATTCTTGCCGCCGAGCGCTTACTGCTTGGTCCGCGGGATGGACGACAAAGCTCGTAGACCGGAGAACCGTAGCTATACAGATTTTCAATCTGCGGTATCGCCGATTTTCAATCGGCAGGGCGCCGGCAAGTCCCAGCGTGCTCGGACTGGGAGACGCCCCGCAGAATACAATTCTGCGCTACGGCAGAGTGCAACTCTG
>VHCZ01000169.1 GCA_016871535.1 Verrucomicrobiota bacterium | reverse complement strand
CGAAGGAGCATAGCCAGGGCTCTGCGACTGAGGAGAAACGAAGCCAGAAAGCGAAATCGCCCCAGCCCTCCGGGGCGGGGCGGCGCCTGGCCGGCTGCGGCGTTGCTCGTCGGTCACAGCCCCAAAACGGGGATGCTCCCTCCTCGCGCCTTGCATCCGGCCAGGCGGCGCTCCCGCCAAAACCGGAAGTTATTTTTGCACAGACCCGAAGCACAACATCATCCGGCATCAGCCGGTGCATCTCAGGCCGCAACGACCTCGACGCGAGCGGTGAAACCAAGTCGTCGCAACAAGTGCTCGCAATCCTCCCGCGAAAGAGCAAACGCACGCACATCCGCCACGCCAAGACGTGAAACCACCTCACGCGCGGCGTCCGATTCGTGCCCGCCAAACTCGCCTGCCATCATCGCGTTCTCAGCCCAATCCACCAGTTGCTCCAGCGAGATTTCGTGGTGAAGATACGCGGTGAGCTTGTTCGCCACGGTCTGCTTCGTGATCGTCATGGTTGCATCCTATACTTTCTTGTGGCCTTTATCCACCGGGGGTTTCTCGTGGGTCTCGACCAGCTTTCCCTGATCGTCATAGCTCTCCTGCCAGAACCGGAGCGTGGTCTCGCTGGCATCTACTTCCTTGAGATAGCAGGCCAGCCAACCAAGGCGACCCCGCACGTCGAACCGGTAACGTCGCCCCCCGCCGGGCAGCTCATCCCACTGGCCGAACTTCCTCTCGTTTTGTGCCCGTGTGCCCATCCTGCTGACACGCTACCGACTTGCGGCAAATCAGGCAACGCACGAGCGGTCGCTCGGCTCGGACTTCCTGTTCGTCAGCTTCAGAATCTCAACAATGCTGCTGGTTTCCTTGATGCTCACGGCGTGTTTCGCGTCGAAAGATCATTCTCCGGGCCACCCACGGCATCGTCAGTGGCGCGCCCGCTTTCTTCAAACGGTGCCGATGCGTTTTTGAAATGTCCTGGGATTGTCGGCGCTTGAAGGAACTTCTTCGAAGTGTCGAACCCGAGGCAGATTTGACCGCCGTTCTCCATGAGATCGTGTCGGCAAGCTCTGGACCAACCGGGAATTACCCCCCGCATTTCTTTGAAGTCGAGCTCAAGAAACTCCTCGCCCAGCGAGGAATCACCTACGAAATCCTGTTTTCATTCCTGACCAACCTTGGAGAAGCCAGAAAGAACGCAAAGTAGTCCTTCCAGCCTCCAGTTTCTCGAATTCCTTTTCTGCCGACGGCTTGAAAACGACCGTGTAGCTCACCGTTTCTTCTTTTTAGCGGAAAGGATCTGGGCAAGTGTCCGGCCATCCGGCTCCTTGGATCGTTCGTTGAACAAGCGAGCGTCCACTTCCTCTTCGAGTTCCTCGTTCAGTATCTTCAACATCGCCTTCCGCTCGTTAAGCGGCAGGGTCTTGATCTTGTCGATGATTTCCGTCGTGCTCATCTCCACAGAATTGTACCATGCTCGGAACCGTCTGCAATAGCGAGCGCTCTCCCATGTTCCTCGCCTAAATCTTCAAAACCATCCTTGCGATGCGGCCAGTTCGGGGCGTGCCAACGTCGCGGTTCAATAGATTTCGTATTGAATCGCGTCTATCGAAAATGCCACGCCCACCGGCTCAAGACTCGTTTTCAAAATCCTTAGGCGAGGATTTGGGCTCTCAAAGGGCAGCGCGAATGCCGCCGGCTTTTCACCCTGCGCACGCGGTGGTCATCGAGGAGTTCATCGATTGACGATTGACAATTGTGTCCGGCTATTCGACGTGCGCCAAACGCGCCGCCGTGAGTTCTGTTTCGTGCGCCAACGGAGGCATTTCGTCGTAGATGCGCCCGTTCAGAGTGCGCCCCGTCAGATCTTTCCTCACGTCACCCCCACTGCTTGAAGAAGAACGCCACGCCCGCGCTCCGGCATTGTTCTAGAATGGACGCTACCCATTCGCGTCTCATCGGCCGCGCCCTGGGGCCAGATTCGCCCCCGACGATCACCCAGTGGATTCCCTCCACCGAGCAGGTCTTCCTGACTCTCTTGCCATCCGTGTTTATCCGCGTTCATCCGTGGTGGAAAATGAGGCTCCGCAGGAGCGTCGCCCCACCACGTCCGGTTCGGCTCGCTGGGGACAGGCTCGCCCTACCGTCCGGCGTCGCTGGGTTCAGTTCCCCTCCTGGGAGGGGTGAATCGGTGGGTCGGTTCATGGAAAGAAATCTCATTGTCGCCTCAAGGGGGTCCTTCTAATTTTGCGCCATGACTGTCAATCTCGAGACCAATAAGTCCACAAGTAATCAGTCCATCGGTGGGGCGAGGCTCCTGGCGAGCCCTGATCTCAAGGCGTTTCATGGCGATGCTCACGCGACAAGGAAGGCACATTTCATCCAGAAGCAGAGAGGCTCCGCGGGAGCCTGCTCCTTATACGCAATTCTTCCGGTTAGAATCCCAACGGGATTCCGACGCAAAGCCCAGGGTTGCGAGGCACGAGCTACCCTGGGGAAGAGTGGGAACGCGGGCTCAACCCCAACGGGGTTGCGTCTTTGGCCAATCGCAGAGGCGCAACCCCTGTGGGGTTGGTTCCGTCTGGTTCGCTTTACCCAGGGTAGCTCGTTCCTCGCAACCCTGGGCTGGAGTACGCAATCCTCTTGGGATTGGCGACCGCCGTCCACAGATTCGTGTAAGGAGCAGCCGGGAGCGTCGCCTCACCAATCCTTCAGGCGCTACACCTTGGCTGCGGTGCTGTGCGGTTTGGTCTTGTTGGGCGGAATCTCTTCGGCGCGCGGCCAGGTTGTTATCACCGAGTTCCTGGCCAACAACAGCCGCGCGCTGGCCGACAGCGACGGGGAATACTCGGACTGGATCGAGCTTTACAACAGCAGTCCGGCAGCGGTGAACCTCGACGGCTGGTCGTTGACCGACACTTCCACGAACCTGACCAAATGGCGCTTCCCGGCCGTGACTCTGTTTCCGAATCAGCATCTCGTTGTCTTCGCTTCCGGAAAAGACCGCGCCGTGCCGGGCGCACAACTCCACACCAGCTTCAAGCTTTCGAGCGGCGGCGAGTATCTCGCGCTGGTCAAGCCAGACAACCAGACCGTGGCGTTCGATCTCGGCGCCCCGTTTCCGGTTCAAATCACCGACGTCTCCTACGGCATCCCGGAACGACAGGCGGACACGCGGCTGATTTCTGCCGGCGCGCCCGCGAAATTTTTGGTCCCGAAAGACGACGCGCTCGCTACCGGTTGGACCGATCCGGATTGGATCGACTTCGATTGGCAGAACGCGAACACCGGCGTCGGGTATGTCAGTCCGGAATCGCCGTTGGTCATGGTGAAGATCGGCGATTCCGCCGCCGAGTTCTCCGACGTGCAAGGGCAGGACAACTGGTTTTACGGCTATTACAACCGGACCGCGGACAGGACGGCCGGCTATCAGCCCGGAGATTTTGTTCCGTTCGCCCGCGGCGAAGGTCCGCCCAGCGGCGCGAACTTCTGGAATGGCACGACGTGGGATTGGTTCAACGGAGACCCGCCCTGGACGGAGATTGGCCAGTCTTACACGCGTCCCAACGGGATCAACAGCGGCGGCCAGGAACATTGGGCCATTCGGCGCTGGGTCAGCTCGGTCAACGGCACGGTGTCCGTGCAATGGCGTCTGGCAAAACAGGACGCCAGCGGCAACGGCGTCACCGGACGTTTGTTCCTGAACGGCGCGCAAAGGGACTCCGTGCTGGTGGCGGGCCGCGACGTGATCGGCGTGACGCGGACGAATTTGCTCACCGACGTGCGCGCCGGCGACTTCATCGACCTGGCATTGCTGCCGACGGGCGCGGCGAATGCCACCGATGACACCGGCGATGGCTCGTATTTCACGGCGACGGTTCACATGACGAACAGCCTGGCCAGCCAGATCAGGACCAGCGTCGAAGCGCCGATGAAGAACGTGAATGCCTCGGTGTATCTGCGCATTCCGTTCGTCGCCGCCGATCCGTCCAAGTTCCAATTCCTGACGCTGCGCATGAAGCACAGCGATGGGTTCGTCGCTTATTTGAACGGGCTGGAAGTCGCGCGGCGCAATGCGCCGGAAGAGCCGGTCTGGAATTCCCAGGCCACGGCGGCGCGTCGCACCGAGGACGCAGTTCAATTTGAGGAGATCGATCTCTCCAGCCGGATTGGCGCTTTGCACATTGGAACGAATGTGCTCGCTTTACACGGTCTGAACTCCGGCGCTTCGGATACGGAATTCCTGCTGGCGCCGGAATTGACCGCGACCATGCTGACGATTGACCCGGCAACCCGGCGCTATTTTTCGCTGCCGACGCCCGGCGGGCCGAACGGATTTGGCCGAACCAATCTGGGTCCGCTGGTCGTGGACGTAACGCACACACCGAAAGTCCCGCGCGACGATCAGGAGTTGCTCGTGACGGCCCGGGCCGTCCCGACGTTCAATGCCGTGCGCAAGCTCACCATGACTTACCGCGTGGCGTACGGCGCTGAGGTGGCAGTGCCGATGTTCGATGACGGGCTCCATGGAGACGGCCCGGCGGGCAACGGCGTTTACGGCGCGGTGATCCCGTCCACCGTCTCGACGAACGGCCAGATGGTGCGTTACTCTATCGTCGCGGAAGACGCGGACGGCGATTCCTCGCGCTGGCCGCCGTATCAAGATCCGAAAAATTCCCCGCAATACTTCGGCACGATGGTGGCGGACCCATCGGTGACCACGGCCCTGCCGGTGCTTTACTGGTTCATCCAAAGCCGGACGGCCGCCGACAGCGAGACCGGCACGCGCGCCTCGGTTTTTTACGATGGGGACTTCTATGACAACATCGGCGTGAAGCTCCACGGCCAGTCGAGCTCCTCGTTTCCCAAGAAGAGTTACGACTTTGATTTCAACCGGGGCCACCACTTCCGCTATTCGGCGGATCAAAAACCGGTCGAGGATTTCAATCTGCTCACGACTTACCCGGACAAGGCGCACATGCGAAACCTCCTCGCCTACGAAACCTATCGGGATTCCGGCTCGACGTATCACATCGCCTTTCCGGTCCGGGTCCAGCAAAACGGCGCCTTCTTCAGCGTGGCGCACTTTGTCGAGGATGCGGACGAAGATTATCTGGAGCGGCTGGGCCTCGATCCGCGCGGCGCGCTTTACAAAATGTACAACACCCTGGATTCGGCCACGAGCGGCGCGGAGAAGAAAACGCGCAAGTTCGAGAAAAACGCCGATCTCCAGGCCTTGATCACAGGGATTCGCCGAACGGGCGTGGCGCGCACGCAATTCATTTTCGACAACGTCAACGTCCCGGCGATGGTGAACTATCTCGCGGCCATGATCATCACGGGCAACGTCGATTGCTGCCACAAAAACTATTACGCTTACCGCGATTCCGAAGGCACGGGCGAATGGCAATACACGCCCTGGGACGTCGATCTGTCGTTTGGACGGAACTGGAATTCGGCCAACACCTATTACGACGACACCATGTTCACCGCGAACGGATTGTTCGTCGGCGGGAACAACTCCCTGATCTCGGCGCTCTACGCCACGCCGTCGATTCGGCAAATGTATCTGCGCCGCGTGCGAACGCTCATGGACGAACTGCTCCAATGGACGAACACCCCGGCGGCGAATTTGAAATACGAGCTCCGCATCGACGAGCTCTCGACGTTGCTTACGCCGGACTGCGCTCTGGATTTCGCCAAGTGGCCCACCTGGGGGCAAAAGCAGACCCTGGCGCAGGCGGTCAACATTCTGACGAACCGATATTTTCCCGCGCGGCGGAATTATTTGTTCCGGCTCTCGGACATCCCCAGGGCCCAGTCAAACGACGTCGCGCTGGCGTTCGGCGACATCGACTTCAATCCGGTCTCGGGAAATCAAGACGAGGAATTCATTCAACTCACGAATAGCACGGCGCTGGCCATCGACATCTCCCGCTGGAAAATCTCGGGCGGCGTGACGCACACGATTCAGCCGGGAACAGTCGTGGCGGCGAGAAGCTCGTTGTATCTCTCGCCGAACGTCGTCGCCTTCCGCGCCCGGAAAACGGCGCCGACCGGCGGGCAAGGCCTGTTCGTCATCGGCAATTACAGCGGGCGGCTGTCCGCGCGAGGCGAGGCCGTCCGGCTTTTCGACGCCAACGGACGGGAAGTTATCTCGGTTGCTTACCCCGGAAATCCCAGCCCGGCGCAGCAATTCCTGAGAATCACGGAGATCATGTATCATCCGGTCCCGCCGCCGGCGGGCAGCGCGTTTACGGATGAAGATTTCGAGTTCGTGCAATTGAAGAACGTTGGCTCGACCAATCTCGATCTGTCTGGCGTTCGGTTCAGCATGGGCATCAGTTTCGATTTTACGGCTGGCGACGTCACGCTGCTGCCGCCGGGAGAAGCCGTTTATTTGGTTAAGAACTTGAGCGCGTTCACGGCGCACTATGGAAAAGGCTTCAACATCGCCGGCACGTACGAAGGCAATCTGAACAATGCGGGAGAGAAACTCCGGCTGGAGGATGCCGCCGGCGAAAGCATCCTGGAATTCTCGTACAACAACTCCTGGTCGCCCAGCACCGACGGCCTGGGATATTCGCTCGTGATCGCCGACGAGAAAATGCCGTGGAGTGTCTGGGGCGAGAGAGCAAGCTGGCGCGCGAGTCAGACCGTCGGAGGGTCGCCCGCGCTGGGCTCCGCGGCTTTGCGATCGTGGCGCGCGGCATATTTCACGGCAACTGAACTGACGAATCGTTCGGTCAGCGGCGACGACGCCGATCCGGACCGCGATGACCGGACGAACATCGACGAGTTTTTGAGCGGCACGAACCCCCGCGAGGCGCGCAGCCATTTGAAGGTCGAGTCGGCCGAAATCGCCGTGGGTCCGGAGAAGACGCTGAAGGTTCGTTTCACGGCGGCGGCGGGCAAATCCTATACGATTCAATACACGGAATCGCTCTTTCGGCCCGTCTGGAGCAAACTGGCGGATGTTCCACCGCAGACCACCTCGCGCATGGTCGAAGCGACCGATCCGCTCCTGCCCGACCACCGCACGCGCTACTATCGCCTCGTCACGCCGATGCGGCGGTAGGCCACAGCCCTGATTTTCAATCATTGGAAATCAGGGCTGCAGTTACGCGGGTGATACCCTCCCAATCCCTTCCCATGAACCGGACGGTAGGGCGAGCCTGTCCCAGCGAGCCGAGTCGGACGTGTTCCAAGCGCGTCGAGCGGCTCGCCGGGACGGACTCGCCCTACCGAGTTCATGGGCCGTGGACATGGTTCTGAACCAAGCAGGCTCTCCAGCAGCCGCGAACGTGCCGGGGTGTTCGTCCCGCATTTTCGGTTGTTCACCGACCAGCCGCCTCTGTGGGTGGTGATCAGTCTCGCTTTCTCGCGTCGGACACTCGCGTCTGCCTGAACCCATGGACGCCGCATTGCGACGCCTCTTCACGCAATCGAGGAGCAAGCCGCGGGAGACCATCACCGGCCTTTACTTGCTGATTCTGTCGCGTTTTCCGACGGAGGAAGAGTTGAAGATCATCGGGGACTATTCTCAATCCAGCGGCGGGACCGGGCGCGAAGCGGTGATTGACCTCGTCTGGGCCATGATCAACAGCGCGGAGTTTCTTTACCGGCACTGAGCCAAGCCATGATCACCTGGGCCCAGTCTATTCAGTCGCGATGGGGAGCGCACGCGCCCTCGCGTGCATGTGATCGGCGCCCTCGCCGACCACACTCTTCTGTGCAGAAAAGCGATCGCTTGACGAGACGGCTTCTCCGACGTCCGACCGGCGGGGGCGCCGGTCGGGACACGCGAGGGCGCGTGTGCTCCCCAATAGAATTGCGCCCCAAATCCAAACGAGAACATGAATACGAAACCAATTTCAATTGAGGCCTGGTCGAAACCGTACTCGGACAGGCAAATCTCCCAGGCGCGAGGGCTTCACGGCCGTAAAGCAACTCGGCGGCGCGCCGACGGAGACTTTGCCGCTGGGCCTGGGTGAGTTTGTTCATCAGCGGACGATGTTTCTCCACCGTCAGTGTGCCAGGGGTTTTCTTTTCTGGGGCTGGCTTCGCAGCTTTCACAGTTGCTTATCTCATCACCAATGTCGCATGTCAAATCGGGCAGAGTTCCTTTCATCCTCCGCTTCCATGGCGTCGAGCATCTGAAAGATCTGAACGGGTTCGAGCTCTTTCTCGGCTTGCCTCGGATGCCTCATTGGATCAAGAGTGAGTCGTGATTGACCGCGCGCAGATCAGGCAATTCAGTGACGCAGTTGCGCGAAAGTTCCGCCCGAAGAGGATCATTCTCTTCGGATACTACTCGGCTGCCAGCGCGACGATGGGATCCAGCGCCGAAGCTCGCCGGGCGGGCATCAGGCCACTTGCGATTCCGACCAGGAAGCTGATCGTCAGCGCCAGCAACACATACTCCATCGGCGTCTGAACGGGCAACGCAGGAACGTACCAGTGCAGCAACTGCGCGGTGCCCATCCCGAACGCCAAACCGAGCGTTCCTCCCAGCGTGGACAACATCGCGGCTTCGCTCAGAAATAACCACAGGATCTGGTTGGAAGACGCGCCGATGGCGCGCGCCAATCCAATTTCCGAGGTGCGCTCGTTGACGGAAATCCACATCATGGTCAGAATCCCGATCGATCCCACCAGCAGAGAAATTGCGCCGATCCCGCCCACGGCGAGGCTGACGATGCGAATGATCCGGTCCAGGCTGTCCAACATCCCGGTTTGCGTCGTGATCGTGAAGTCTTCCTCGCGGTTGTGACGCTCGATCAACAGGCGTTTCGCCCGTTCCACGACGGGTTCGATCAACGGCGCGCTGGCGATGGTGATGTCAATTTCTTGCAGGTGTTCGCGATTGAACAGGCGTTGCGCCTGGCCCACCGGAATGTACGCGCTGTCGTCGATGTCAAATCCCAGAAACTGTCCCATCGGTTCCATGACACCGATCACCAGGAAGCGCTCGCCAGCAATGCGCACGTGATCGCCCAGGCAATTCTGATCGCCGAACAATTCGCGTTTCAACTTCGGGCCGAGCACGGCCAGCGGTGCGCCGCGTTCGGCGTCCAGTTCCGGCAGAAACCGTCCGGACCGCACGCGCATGCGCCACGCGTCCGGCGCGCTCGACGTAACCCCATAGACAAATACATCGCGGGTTCGGCCCGCGTTTTCGACCGGCGCGGCGCCCATGACCACGGGAACGACGCGGTCCACGCCCGGGATGCGGCGCAATGCTTCGGCGTCGTCCAGCGTCAAGGGATGGATCGTGGTGCCCACAGCGCCGGAAAGGCCCGTGGTCTGGATTCTTCCCGGATTGATCGCGGCGAGCGTCGTGCCGAACTGAGTGAACTCGGACAGCACATAGACCCGCGTGCCTTCTCCAATTGAAGTCAGCAGGATCACCGAGGCGATCCCGATCAAGATTCCGAGCATCGTCAGCAGCGACCGCGTGCGATGGAACCAAATCGATTGCCAGGCCTGGCTCAAGAGATCGCGCCAATTCATTTACGCATTCAACCGATTTAACGATTTAACCTTTTAACGTTGTAACGAGTCTGGGCTTCGCCGCGTTCTTCCCATGAAGTTCATGAGGTTCATGCTTTCCTCCGCATCAGGGCTTGAATCGGATTCAGCCGCGCCGCATTCCGCGCCGGCAGAATTCCAAACAGCAGGCCCACCAACACAGACACCGCCAATGCCGCGAAGACGGCCCACGCTGGCGGATGGATGGGAAAGTCCGGGTAAAGGTGCTGAAGAAATCGTCCGCCGCCCAACCCCGCGAACAGCCCCAACGCGCCGCCCACCGTGGAAAGGATTGAAGATTCGACCAGGAACACCGAAAGAATCTGCGCGTCGGTGCCGCCCACGGCTTTGAGCAAGCCGATTTCCCGCGTCCGTTCCGACACCGACACCAGCATCACGTTCATGATTCCCAATCCCGCGACGGCGAGCGAAATAGCCGCAATGCCGGCCAGAGCTGCGGTCAGCGCCCGGAGAATCAGGTTGAAGGAGGCGAGCACCGTGTCTTGCGTGAGCACCGTGACGTCTTCCTGTCCGCCATGGCGCTCGCGCAAAACCTGAAGGACGGCCTTCTCCGCCGCCGGCACATCGTGGTACGAGCCCACTTCGGCCAGGATCCGAAACAGTCCGCTTCGATTGAACAACTTCAGGCCCGTCTCGACCGGAATCTCCACGACCTCGTCCAAATCCATCCCGATGGAAACGCCGCGTGGGGCAATCACGCCGATGACTCGAAACCGCCAGTCGCCAATTCGCACCAACTGGCCGAGCGGATTCTGATTGGGGAAGAGCTCGCGCTGAACTTTCGCGCCCAGCACACAGACCGCGGCCTGGGGCAGATCGGCCGGAAGAAAGCGGCCGGTGGCCATTTTGAGATGGCGAATCTCCAGCATCTCCCGCGTGGTCCCGACCACGGTCACCTCGCGGCCACGTTCCGCCGCGCTGGCCCGGGCCGTTCCAACAATCAAGGGCGCCACGCGCCGGATGGAGGGCACGCGCTGAAGCAAGGCCTCCGCGTCTTGCTGGGTCAGATCATGCGGCGCCGTGCTCACGAGCGGGGCCAAACCTTTCGTCTCCGTTTTTCCCGGAATGATGATGAGAAGATTCGAACCGAGCGAAGCGAACTCGCCCGTGACGTACAGCCGCGCTCCTTCCCCCAGGCTCGTGAGCAAAATGACGGAGGCCACTCCAATGGCCACACCGAACAGCGACAGAAAGGCCCGCAGCCGATGGCCACGCAAAGCGCCGCCAGCGAATTGGAGGACGTCGGCGAGGCTCATGTCTGCAGGAGTTTCCCTATACAACAATTCAAATCGATGGGGAGCGCACGCGCCCCGCGTGCCGTGGTCGGCGCCCTCGCCGACCACACTGGCGCGGTCGGACAAATCGCCATCTGCGGACTGAATTGTCCGACGAACCGACCGGCGAGGCGCCGGTCGGCACACGCGAGGGCGCGTGTGCTCCCCGATTCAGATAGCCTGCTTCGCATAGACCCAGCGTCTGAAATCCGCTACCGCTGAGCGGGCTCATCCGTCACCACCAGTCCGTCCGCCAGTCGAATCTGGCGCCGGGCGCGGCCGCCGACCTTTGGATCGTGCGTGACGACGATCAGCGTGAGTCCCTGCTTGTTCATGTTTTCCATCAAATCGATGATTTCCTGTCCGGAACCACTGTCGAGATTTCCGGTAGGTTCGTCGGCGAGCAACAACGCCGGATTCATCACCACGGCCCGCGCAATCGCCACCCGCTGCTGCTCGCCGCCGGAGAGTTGATCCGGGCGATGTCCGGCCCGGGCGGTCAACCCGACCAATTCAAGAACTTGCCGCGATCGTTGGCGACGTTGCTCCGGCTCGACTCCCGCGAACACCATCGGCAGTTCGACGTTTCCCTGAGCGGTCAAGCGCGGCACGAGATGAAAGAATTGAAACACGAATCCAATCTGATCGCGTCGCAGGCGCGACAACCCGTTCTCGTCCAGGCGGGCCGTCTCTTCCTCCGCGAAGCGATACGATCCCGACGTGGGCCGGTCCAGGCAGCCCAGAATGTGGAGCAGCGTGGATTTCCCGGACCCGGACGGTCCCATCACAGAGACGTATTCGCCCGATTCGATCCGAAGGTTGACCTCCTTCAAAGCATGCACCGGACTTCCGCCGACCGTGTACGTGCGCTGGATTCCTTGCAGATGGATCATTTCTCCGCCTCGGCGGCCACGATGACTCGCGCGCCGGCTTTCACTTCGGTCCGGTCGAGGGAGACCACGACGGCTTCGCCGGCGGCGAGCCCGGAGGTGATTTCCGTGTAACTCCAGTTGTGCAGGCCGGTTGTCACTTTCTTTTCTTCCAATCCCCCGTTTTGCACGACCAGAACCCGGCTGCCTTCGAGCAGCGCGTAGGTGGGAATCCGCAAAACCTGCTCGCGGGAATCGAGGATGACTTCCAAATCGGCCGAAAGCCCCGGCAACAGATTTGCCGGGAAGGAGGTCTCTTTCAATTCGGCTTCGACGCGCAAGGTGCGGTTTTGTTCCTGGCGCGCTTCGACGAAGGAGGAGATATAGGTGAGCATCCCCTCGAATGATTGGCCGCGAAAAGCGTCGAGCGTCACGCGAACCGGCAAGCCCACGCGCAGCCGCGCCACGTCGGCCTCGTCAATCGGAGCGCTCAAGTAAAGCGCTTGCGGATCGATCAAATCCACCACGGCCGGAATGAACACGCCCGGAGGCGCTGGACTGATCCACTCGCCCACCTCAATCGTCACGTCGAGCACGACGCCATCGAACGGCGCCGTGATGACCGTCTTGGCCAAGGTCGCGCGGGCCGCTTCCAGCGCGGCTTCGGCTTCCAGAATTCGAGCCTGGGCCGCCAGGCTTGCGGCTTGAGCGGTCAGGGAACGAGTTTGGTCCTGTTCGCGGACCGTTTCGGAAACGACGTCATTCCGGGCCAGACTCTGCGTTCGGTTCCACAACCGCTGTGCCAGTTCTGCCTCCAGGCGCGCCTGTTCCGCGACCGCTTTGGCGGCTTCCAGGGAACGCGCAGCCAGTTGCGCTTGCGCCTGCTGTTCCCGATCATCCAGACGCACGAGGACATCCCCCTTTTTGACGCGTGAGCCTTTCTGCACTTTGATTTCGGTGACGAGTCCAGGAATTCCCGGACTGATCCCGGCGCGGCGGCGGGACTGCACGGTGCCCGCGCGCGAATTCACGACCGAATCCTCCACGCGGCCCGATTTCACGCGATAGACCGTGACGGGTACCGGCTTGGCCCGAAAGACCGTCAGGCGCAACAGGAATACGCCTCCTCCAAGCGCGATCAGGATGATTGCGGCTTTGAGCCGCCACTTCCCGCCAACGCCTTGTTGAATCATTGCCATGGACGTTATCTCAGACGGTTGATCCCGGTCAAATTCCGTATGAACCGTGCAGAAGTAAGGTTTCCATAGCCATTCCAAGATATGTTGAAACTCATTCGACGACTCCTGGCGCCGAGCGCGTCGCTGTCGATCATAGCGTCTCTGCACGCGCAACCGGTGACGCCGCACATTGGCTATGTCTATCCCGCCGGTGGACAGCAAGGCGCTTCGTTTCAAATCAAGGTGGGCGGGCAATTTCTGGATGGTGTCACGAACGCCTTTGTCTCCGGCGCCGGTGTGCAAGCGGCGGTGTATGGGTATCGTTTGCGCTTGAGCGCGCCCCGACCTGATTTCGAGTTGCGAGCGGTGCCGTCCAGCCTGAAAGACATGTCGGTTTCTTCGCTGTTCCAGTGGCTACGGCCGTAAAGTTCCGACCGCACGTTCCGCGGCCTTCCCTCTCACCTGAGGGAGGTATCTGTTTAGCGTAGCGCAGATTTGGAATCTGCCGCAGCGCGGAATTGCATTCCGCAGGCGCTCGACAAGTTCCAGTGGCTCTGGAACTCGCTAAAGCGCCGCCGATTTCAAATCGGCGATACGGCAGATTACAAATCTGCGCTACTCCCCAGTCCCATTGCATCCTTCCGCTAACCTCCGTTTTCTCGGTTCGCTCCTGTTGGAATTGAATTTCCGGCTTCCCGGCTTAGTGGTCCGTTTCGTAAATACGCTCACGTTCGTTGCGCCCAATTTGGCCTGGGGCAAGGCGCGACGAGCGAGCATCCCCCGCCAGTGGGGCTGTGACCGAGGAGCAACGCAGCCCCAGGC
>VHCZ01000168.1 GCA_016871535.1 Verrucomicrobiota bacterium | reverse complement strand
GTGTCATACGACACCAGCTTCCAGCTGCCGACGACCGAAACCTGCTGCGCGTCGACGCCGCTCATTGACAGAGCCAGAACCAGGAAAGCTGCTGCGAGCATGCGACTCATGATGGGTGCGAATACTAACACCGAGGCGCCGGGGCACCTAGGCTAGGGGGACGACGAATTCGCCAATGGTTACAAATCTGGCTTTCCGGCCGCGTACGGCCATGGTAGGGTGAGGCCCTCACCTCTAGGCGAGGTTGGGCGAGACGACCTTGTGCCAGTTCCACCATCGAGCGATGGCGCAAGAGTTGTCCAAGGGCTCGATGTTGGGAGCAGAAGGGGCTCTACGCGCCTCGTTGGTGCAGTGTCGGCGAGTGTCGGGAGGGCGAATTGATCGACACCAGTTTCGGATCGCTTATCGATTCGTACTTGCGCGAAGCGACGCCTTTCGCGCTCGTCCACGCGCTGCTGCTTGTGGCATGCCTACGGGTCTGGGTAAATGAGACTTTCCGAATTCGTTCTGTACGCCAGGAGCTTCACGCAGCCGATGCGGGATCGAAACCATCGTCTGATTCGACCCTTGGGCAAGCATTCGATTATGCGGTCGGCCTAGCAGCCAAGGGGCGCCTGGTCGACCCAGGAGCGCTACAATCGTTCTTCCGCAACGCGTGGCAGGCTTCAGACGGATCGTTCCACGCGTTTCTCAACGCTTTTGTCATTTCAGGAATTCTCGGCACTCTGTATAGCCTCTGGCGTGTCCGCGGGGTCCTGCAGGCAGTCGTTTCTTCTAGCGCCACTGCCGAGTCGTCAATCGGCATTATCGGTGTCGCATTTACGGCTAGCATTTTCGGTCTGGCATTCGCCCTTACGCTTAGCGCCGCTGATGCGTTGATTTTTCAATCGCGACGCGATCGTCTAATCAAAGACGCCGTCGAATGGCTGGTTAAGGAAGCCGTTGAGCGAACCCCGTTATCGGCAGAAGCCATTCTCGCTCGCTCGATCGATGACCTTCGTGAGTTCAATAAAGAAGTAGTACAAGGCGTCGCCGTTGGTTTAGAGCAGTTGGCCCGAGAGTACGCAACACGGTTCGATGGGCTCGCTACAAAGGCAACGGGCGACCTGGATCGAATCACCGCCGAGTGGTCGCAATCACTTGCGAGCAGCCGAACGGTTCTCAACAACGCGTCGACTACAGTTTCCCAAGCGTCAGAGCGACTCGACGCCAAGCGCGAGTCGATTGAGACCTCGCTCAAGACTGTAAACGACGCGCAGGCCCTTCTGATTGGCTCAGTAAGCTCGGTCGAGTCGACAGTCTCCGGACTGTTGATAGACACGCAGGCGCAGGTCAAAGCCTCCACAGATACCTGGGAGAGGATCGCTACTGCGCACCAAGCGCAAATCGTGGACCTTCACATGGGTGTCAAGAAGGACGTTATCGCCGGCATAGAGGCGATAGGGGCAGCGGCAAACTCTGCGATCAGGAAAGTTGCCGACAAAGAGGCGGCGCTGACCGCGACGATTGGAAGCGTCGAGGGCTCCGTGCGAAAGGAGGCCGATGCCGGGGTTCAGGCGATCGCGTCCGCGACTCGCTCTGCCTTAAAGACCGTCGCTGATTCCGAGACGTCCCTGAATACCGCTGTCGGCAGCGCCAAAGATGCCGTAGCCGGCATCCTAAGGGCCGCACGCACAGAACCGGACAGGACGACGCATACCCGACGGGTGGATCCGGTTGATCCGAGGCCTCGCGATGCCAATTCGCGAGACGAGCGTGCGAGCGTTTGGTATTCTTCTGCCAGCGCGCGCCCGCCAGAGCCGCAGGCGCCGTTTGACAGCATTAGCAATGTCCCCAAAACCTTGCCACGAACTGCACAAGAGCCGCACCGGTCGCAGTATCGCGATGCTGTAAACGAGTCCCGTGTCTCAAGAGCATGGCGGCGTCTAACAGAAGTGTTTGGTCGTGGCTGACTCGCGAAGCTCGATAAATATCTGGGTTGCCTTAGCAGATCTCTTTGCTGGGCTGATGTTGTTCTTTGTCGCTGCGTTTCTTCTAACAGCCGAAGCGCGTCAGCGCGAGCAAGTGCAGTTTAGCCCGGAACTGATTCGTGCGATGAATGTCGCCACACAGACGACACGAACGCTTCGCGCCGAACTCGAGAAGCGTCTCAGCGGCGATGTGGGCGTTCGCTACAGTGAGACCGATATCAGTATTCCATCCGCTGCTCTGTTCCGTTCCTTCGGCTATGACGACTTTCTAACTGATGGTGAAAAACGAAGTTTGCTTACAGCGGTCGGCGAAGCACTAGTCACTGCATTACGGGCGGCTGGCACTGAACGCAAGTACCTCCGCGTCGTACTCGAGGGACATACGGATGCGGATCGAATCAGACCCGGTGCCGCCACTCAAGTCATGCCAACAAACTGGGAGCTGTCCAGTCGACGTTCTACCGGCCTCCTGCGATTTCTTGAAGAGCTAGGCTTGGACCCCAAGGTCTACAAGGTGATGGCCATAGGCCTCGCCGATACGCAACCTGTAGGCCCAAACGACACAGAGGACGGGAAGGCCCTGAACAGACGAATCGTCATTCGCCTCGAACCAGACATCCAGTCGATTATCGAAGCGGTCCGTTCACGGTAGAGCATCTAAATCATGGCGCTGACATGTCCGTTGTGCTTGGCACGCATCGAAGCCAAGGATCTTGTGCACTTTTGCATGTTGCACGAATTCAAGCCCGATCCTAGAAACCCTGATTCTGGCTGTAACTTGTGTCGTGAGAAAGAGGCGTTGGAATCCGGCACATTCGTGGCGCACATTGGGTGCAAGTCGCGCAATCCTTTTTTCGGCCGTTTCGAGGCTTCGGAGGGCGCATCGACTGAGCCGCCAACGGAACCCACTGATAACGATACAACTGCGGGAAATGGTCCGATCAATCCAGACGGAGAGGTTCTAGGGGACGACGGCTTGCAAGTCTCTCATTGGGAACTGGCAATGCTCGCGCGCGCCGCGACGTTACATCGCGATCGACGCGAGATGTGGTTCCCTTATCCGCTACTAGAAGCGGTCAGTCGGGCGAAAGAATTGTCCGAGGCGGGAAGCCGCCGAATCAAGCTCGTTGGCGCTCGGGAGGTCGGCAAAACGACCCTTGCTAGTCTCGCGCTCAAGAACGACACCTATCGCGAGGATGGGATTTCAGGATTCTCCGTTAGTTCATTTGTCTATGCCACTCCGAGCACGGGAGGCGGTTCACCTGAGGAACCATTCTTGGAGGCGCTTCATCTTACGAATGTGTTCGATGGTACGCCGACGACAACGGCCCAACGGCTGAAGCCTACTCTTACCAGGACGAAATCGGTCAGAGCCGCATTTCTAGCGCCAACGCGGCGAAGTGGTACCGCTGTGCGCAGCGCAGGCTCAGGCTGGGATTTCAAGCGGTTCGTGATGAGTACCGCAAAACCACGTCGGAAACCTTACACAGCCGCTGCGATCTTCTACGACTTCGCCGGAGAAGAATCAGAAGCGGCGATCAACTATTTGGCGCACGCGCAGCACAATCAGTTTGCGGACGTCATCGCCGTCGTCATCGATGCATCTGACATCGCGTCGTTCGGAATTCCCCCGCCAGATAAGAAGCCAAATAGCCTTAAGGCGGCTTTGAACCAATTGCAATCGATACAACCCGGGGCAAGAACACGCATCTGTTTGGTCGTAACGCACCTTGACGCGTTGCAGGGTCGTAATAATGGAACTGGCCCGGACGTGCCCGATGTGCTTCCGAAGAGTCCGGAAAAGGCACGCAAGTTGGTTTGCGGTTGGCTTGACGCGTGTGTCAGTTCATCCATGCCGGATCGCGCGCTTGCGGCGGAAGTATCGACACGGCAGGTCCCTACGTTCTTGCTATGGGTGGAGAACGTAGGCGGCGCGGAGAACACCGCACGTGCGCGAGGTCTGGTGAATTGGCTGAACTGGTGTTTTGACAACGGTCTGCAGAGTGAGCGATGAGCGCCTCCGTTCGCGTTTTGGTTTTTGGGGGCAGCGGTTTCATCGAGCACCTACGAATTGGTGACTGGCCGGCATTCCCCTCAGGGATGCTTTCCGACTCATACGGCCTCGGCGCCGGATCTCTCTCGGTGGGGATCGGCGTTCGGGATGATAAGCCATTCGTTACCTATCGCGAGTCCCAACAACAGCGCGATAGGACCTACCCGTATTGGCTGTTATTAGATCCGGGTGAAACGCTATGGCAGCGCTTTGATTGGAACGGTGCCGCGATTCTCGCGGCGTTGACCAAGACGGTGCTGTGGCAGCAACTCCGACAAGAACCAGAACGTATCGACCAGGCCGAGGCCCGAAGACTACTCAACGCCTTGGACTGCGAACCGCTCAAGCAGTCGCCTTCCGGGTCAAATGCGCTCGGCGCCTTCATTGTTGGTGCGGCAGCACACGAAGCGGCAATCTCAACCTGCTCGCCTCCGCTTGTCACTGACCGGCGGCTTGAATCCGTTGAAGACCTCGCTGCTGTTCTTGCCGATTTGCAACCTGCATTCCGAGTCGGCCAGGGATGGCTGCTTAATGGCGCGGTGGCACATGCCAAGGAGCTAGGCTGCGCGGCCGTCGTGGATCCACGCTCCAGCCCCGATGCCGGCGCGCAAGTAATCAGAACTGGGCGTGCACTCTTAGAGTGCGTTCGAGTCGTTGAAGAGTCCGTCCACTCTGGCGCCTTGCGTGGCTTGCTTGCAGAGCCCCTTTTTAGGTGGCCATTGGACACGCTCAGGCTCGTGAGCGCGTTTGGAAATTTGCTGTCGGATAGCGAAGAAAGTATTGACTGGGTTGGAATCGACTTCGCGCGGGTGCCACCGCACCTTGCCTACGAGTTCGTGCATGCTTCGCTTTCTGCGCCGCGGCGCACTGGAACGTTCTCGAGTGGGCGAACGCAGTTTTTGGTGGCTCGAGCGATCGCTGGAGACCTTCCGCCGAGAGTGGACTTGGCCGCATGGGATCTGAGCACCGTGGCGATTGCGCTCGCCGACAACTCGGTCCCATTCGACCGCTTCATCTCCAAGTTGGGCCTTTCCCCTGATTCGGCACTTGAGCTCTGGAGGCACTTCTGCTCGTACGTGCCGGAGCACCGCATCCTGACGGCCCTCAACGCAGTTGCACCTGTAGTTGGCGAGCCGGCGTTGGACCACTTCGCTGATGTGGCGCTACAGCGAATCCAGAGTTCCACCTCGCTCCAGGAGTGGTGCAAATTATCTTTGCCTGCGACCGTCTCCAACAAGGTGTTTGCCGCACTGCGAGAGCAGGCTATCGCGCGCATGGTTGCTCGCCGCACAGGGTGGGAGATGGATGTCGTCTTGTATGCCGCCGACGCGCTTGCGGCGGGCTCTCGGGCGTCGCTAGAAGGCGCTGATATTACGGCACTCGTCAGGGCCGCTTTGGATATGACGGGAAACTCGGTTCGGCAGCGTGCAACTGAATTCCTGTCGGCGCTCGCCCGCAGTCCTTTCAGGGCGTCAGTTTCGATCGGTCTAAAGAGGGCTGTCGCCGCTCGAGCCCCCGCTGCATGGGCTGATTTCTGTGTGCTACTCGACCTATGGGATGGAAGGCCGTCGGTCGAGAACAAGGGCCGCGAGTTGAACCGAACCGCGCTCTTTTCAGAACTGCGTGATTTGGTTCGCGAATATCACGGAGACGGAGAACCCCCGAATCTGTCGGGTCTGGTAGGCCTTTGGGGTTCGGACTGGCCTTCGGAACTGTCGGCGGAAATCCGACGGTGCAGACCGTCGCCCCGAACTATTCTTCAAGCTCGCTCTTGGCTCGATGGCTGGAAGACTATCGACCCTCAGTGGGCGCACTCCGAGGAGGCGCGGATACGCAAGGCGATTCTGAGCCAGATGCTCGATGACCCAGATGGCGTATCAGTCGATGATTTACGGAGGTTGTCGAAGACTGAGATTGCTGAAAGCGTGGGCGAGTATCTGTGCACCGTCTCAGCGCCGGAGGACGTGCTACGCAGAGCGAACAATGTGCTCCGGTTGGCGGAGCGTCACTCACAAGCCAAGACGGCACTAGACCTCTTCCTGACGACCGGCCACACTCCATCAGCGCGAACGCCCTTCGTCGAAGTCATGCTCAACGACCAAGGCCTCTTGGCGACTGCCGCCTCTATCGTCGCACCGCGAGCTTTCGACGAGCTACTCGCCGCGATGGTTAAGACCGACCAGAACGCGTTTTCAGAAATCGTAATCGACTCACTCGGTCGTTCGGCGAGGGAGCCGGCGGTTAGACGCATGGCCGCACGGCTCGCGACTTACGTTCGGTCAAGTCAGCCGAGCGTTGCGCGCAGAGTGACCCGCTCGATGTTCGGAGGCGACGCCGCCGAGTTTCGTGCGACGGTTGACAAACTAAAGAAGGGGAGAATCTAGCGTGACCCTCGTGGCCGTGTTCGCGATTGCGACGGTCGCAATCGTCGTTGGAAATCGGTTCCTCAGACGATTGGATTTGCCTTGGATCCTCCCCGCCTGGCTTGGTGTGGCAGGGGCGCTGGTCGCCAGCGTGATTCTGGCGGTGATTCACGCCTCTCCGTACAGTAGCCAGTCAACCGAGATAGCTTGGCGGGCACTCGCGACTGACGCTGCAAACGGTGCACTCCAAGTCGGCGGAGCTGCCGATTCCGCGACTGTTGGGTGGCCGAGCGGTTCCTTTGCGCCTCGACTGAACGTTGAACCTATTGGACCCAGGCGTGTCCGCGTCACTGTCTCTGAGGGGCACGCATTTCTGCGCGCAGGCGACGACGTCATAAATGGCGTCGAGGTACCTCCATCAGGTGACACATTCAATCTCGGTTCATGCTGGCCATTTGGCTCCGTACGCCAGCTGTCGCCCCAGCCGACCTCCATGCTCGGCCAGTTCGGCGTTCGTGTTTCAGGGCGTTGCTTGGAGGGGCTCGTAGGATGGCTCTGGCGCAATAACAGATTTCTGCCGCCGACGGTTGAAATCATCGACTCAGCCGGTGCTGTCGTCGTCCGTGTTTCTGCAAGCTCCGGCGATCGCAATCGCGTGGTCACCTTGGATACGCTGCTACCCCGCGAGACCGCACGTCTTCGAGCGCAGGGACAGGCCAAGCTCGCTGGTGAGCTTGAGAATTGGGCCGCTTCGAGTTGGCTACTGATACCCACCGCGGGGCGCATTCGTGTTCTCGATCGTCAGGCTACCTTCCAGGCTGATGTCGACTTGCCATCTCGCTTACGAATCCAATGGCCCGGCGTGTCTCTGGGCATTGACGTAGATACAGACTCGTCGAACCGCTTAACCGCCGCTTTCTTGCCGCCTTGGCGTCGCGCGAGCCCGCTTCCGCCGGCGAGCGCGAATGGCACCTGGCTGGATATCACCGCAGATCCACAGCCGGGGGACTTCGCCTTCGTAGTTCCATTCGGTTCCACGATTGCAAAGTTTCGCAGCCGGGTGCAAATAGAGAGCGGCCGCTTTGTTAGCCAGCAGCAACAGCCTTCCTTGTCGCCCTTTGCTCCGATCCGGTTGACTGACAACAGCAACTCGGAGTCAGCGATCACATCGGAGACCACTGTTGCAGCAGGCGGCCTACGTTTTCTGATCGCAACCGTTCAGGATCTCCCGCATCTGTGGCGCCTTGATCTCGGTGTTCTGTTCGCGTTGATTGTCTTGGCCTTGAGCTGCGCGGTTACTTGCAGCGGACTTCAGCGGGACGACGCTTGGACCGTAGCCTCGGTCGCATTCTGTGTGTGGACACTATTAACTATCAGGTTGCTGCTGGCGTACCGATACGCTCAAGAACCATCGTACATTGACTCACTCGCCATTTCGGGGTTCGCCTTCGCCCTCTTCGGGCTAGCGACGATTCCGTCGGTCGTACTGCTGCCAATACGCGTCTGGAGAGATCGCCATACTGACTTCGAAGAGATTCGAGAACAGCATGCTGCAGGTCGGCGCGTCTTTCGGCTGGTTCTTGCGGTTGCTATGGCAGGCGCGCTCGAATGGTGGCTTGGATACACGTTGTGGCTGAACGCGCCACGTTCGACTACTACGCCACTCATATTTCTCGGCACGCTTGCGCTGGTGTCAGTTACCGTGGCGTACCTCGTCGCGCGACAGTATTGGCTGAACGACGAAGAACTGGATTCAGAATGGATACATGAAGAAGACCAAGCTATCGCTGACGAACCTTCTGCATCGGGACGTGGTCCACAAATCCAGCGGAGGCGTCGCGGCACTGCTGTTTGGCGCGCCCTGACAACCATAATCAGCCGAAGCCTGATCGTAGTGCAGCACGCTGCTCGGCCCGAATGGCTAGCCAAGGAATTCGGTCCGCGTTTCTGGAATAACGTCGGAACAGTCGCCGACGAAACCGACTCGGCCGAGCAAGATCTTCCAAATACCTGGCTCGCTCTTGGGGGGCGCGCGCTCAAGGTCTTCGTGGCTATAGCCGTGCTGATGGCAATTCTGTTTGGTGTGACTCGGTTGCCGATACCTGGAGTCAAGGAAGTCCTGGTGCCCATCCTCGTCGTATGGGGGCCGGCAGTCATTTGGCTTTCGTCGAGGAGGCGCTTCGCGCCAGGGACCGTCGTCGAACACTTCCATTGGGCCTACGCGTTCGTTCTTGGCTTACTTCTCCTTTTCGTGCCGGCCTTCCTGACGCCTCTGCTGATGCGAGATGCCGGCGGATTGGTCGCATCGGTCGCTGTGTACGTGCCGCTCGTAGTCCTGCTGTGGGCCGGTGGGAAACCTCGTCACCTGGCTTACATGGCGACTGGCCTCCTTGCGGCAGGAATCGTGCTCGCCTCGTTGTTCTATCTCAATCTCAACCAAGTTCTGCCGTCGTCGTACAGTCGGTTGGCAGGACAAGCCGGCGTGAGACTTCTGGTCTTCAAAGAAGAAGTAGATGCCGAGCGAGCCATCCCGTGGACTCCTGTTGCCACGACTGATGGTCGCAGTGCCTTCACGGTCAATGAACTGCGCCAGGGATTGGAACATACATGGGAGAACCGCGCCATTGCCTACAGGGGAGGGTGGACTGGAATGGGCTATGGCAAGGCCCCAGTCCGGCAGTCGCAGGTCCGTCAAGACACTCTTCAGTACGACAGCACGTTTAGCTTCTATATCCTGAGCGAACATGGCCTGATCGGCGGCCTCGCGTTGCTGGGCATCTATTTCTTGCCTCTCGGAATCATATTCGTCAGCGGCAAACGTCTGTTCGACATTGGCCACGCGTTTTCCCTGCTTGTATTCTCCGCCTTCTTCTTGGAGGCCGTTGCGCAGGCCGGCATGGATCTCGGCGCCCTTCCGTTTACCGGCCGAAATCTGCCGCTGTTGGCTGTGAACTCGATTACCGGAGACTTGGCCAAGTGGGCCGTTCTGCTCGCTTTAGGTTTACAAGCCGTCGCCTGGCGCTCCGGGGGGGAGCCTCGCGTCCTCGTTGACCGCATCTCAATTCTGCCTTCCGCCGAAACTGAACCTGCGAAGTTCGGCCTCGTCAGATCTCAATTCAGGCGTGCAGTTGTGTTCGTCATCCCCACTGCTGGACTGCTGTTAATTGCGACGTCGGGCATCACAGTCATTAACGACGACACGCTTAGGAATCCGTTCAGTTGGCGGGGGCTTCTTGATGAAGTGCGCATTCTCGCAGACACGGGACGTCTCCGGTTTGACGCAGTAACACAGACACTCGAACCCTCTTTGGCATCAGCCAGCACCCTGATCGAACAGGAGCGCTTGCGCTTCAACGCCCTCGAACCGGAGGAGAAGATTGAGGGGCGAATCGGGATCGGCGACTTATCCAACCAGTTGAGGAGCGTGCGTAATGTCGGCGACTACGATCGCCTTATGGCGTCGCTGCGAGCGTTGGGCGAGAACGGTGGCTCGTCCAGACGGCCTCTGCTATTCAGGATCGACCCCGCCAGAATGTGGGCCGACGAAGCAGCGACGATTCCAACGTTTGAGCCGGAGTGGGCCGTCCGTGCAAATCCTGAGTACAACGCCCGCGTCAGTTTCGATGCCGGCGCTGCGCCGGAAGACCTTCCAGCGGTTCGACTGCGCGCCGCTGCAGCGACGTCTGTGGTCATTTCGGGGCGAGGATTTCAGTTTGAGGTGCCTGGGCGAGCACCGCGACCAGGCGAGAGTCGCGACATAATCCTTGCGGCGCAGCAGGACGGCAGCTTGAGACTGGTTAGCGATTCGAATCCGCAGGGCGCAAGAGCACAATTGCTACTCCGCTTTCGGCCGTTGAATCAGCGAGCTGACCGGACTGTATTGATTGGTGAACTCGAAGGTTCCCCAACCTCCGTGTCCTTTCGTCGCGGCGAACTTCGAATGCGACACACCGAGGCAAGTACAAGTCGAAATCGTCGCTTGATTCCCGGCCAGCAGGTCCAGTTGCAGCCGGCCGACAAGGTTGAAACTCTCGATCAGATCGGGCCTGGGCTTCAGCCTGGATTTGAGATCCAACGTCGAGAAACCGCAGCTCAGATTGGACCCGCCTGGGTGATGGGAAGGTGGCGCTCGGCGGCAACAAACAGTGCCGACTATCCGTGGCTGCCGCAACTTGCCCAGGCATTGCCCGACGAATGGGACCGACTGGGGACAAGCGCCGCTACGTCACTCTACGGCGAGCTAACAATCGACCCTGTTCTTCACGGTGCCGCCCAACGATTCGTCACGTCGCAGGGCCGCGCCCTTCACGACGTTCTTCTTCCAGCGCGAACACGAGACGAGGCCCTTCCTCCACGGATTGCGATGTCCATCCTCACACTGCCGGCTGGCGAAGCACTCGCCTTAGGAAGCTGGCCGCGGATGGCGAGTGGGTCGGCCTGGGAGAGGGCCACAAACGGCGAACTCCTTCCGCCGGCTTTGTGGCTGACAAGTCGAGCACCACGTTCGTTCGACCGTCGTTACTCAGGCGACCGCAATTTTGATCGCATGATCTTGGGTTCAGCAACCAAGCCGCTGATTGCCAGCGCGGCGTTGGCCGTTCATCCGGAACTCGATCGTCGGCTAGCTGTGCGAGGACTGGCAGGGCCAGACGAGGCCGTATTTGGCATTCCAATTCGACCGCCTTGGAGTGTCGAGTCATCGCGCGCGCTCACTGGAGCTGAATGGGCAGATTTCACGTCCTACTTGGTTCGGTCAGACAATCGCTACGAGGTACGGCTCGGATTTCTCGGCCTGGCCGAACGTGAACCCGCAGCTCCCGATGGAGTTCCGTCAGCTGCAGGCGGGTCGCCGTCAGTCGCAGAATCGCTCGACGGTGGTCGACAGGCTTGGGCCAGTGTCCCGCGCTTCCCAGCGGACATCGAGTTCAGCCATGTGGCACCTCGCGCGATGCGGAACCTGCATTTGACCCCACTTGCGGAGAGGCTAGAAGCAATGTTCGGCGTTGGGCGCACGGTCGGCTCGCGCGACTTTAGGACGTCGTTCTGGACTGGCGACGAATCTGACGACATTCGCGATAACAACGCACCTGCACCAAACGGTCCTTCCAGTGCGCTTAGGGCGCTGTCGCCAGAAGCCGTCGACTTGGGGCTTGATTCGATCCGGAGCCCGCGTAATTTCGTCACTCTGTTGCTTGGCGGCGGCTCTAATTTGTGGGCGAACGTCGATCTGGCCGCGGCTTTTGGAGCGGCCGTAGGCGGTGTGCCGGTTGTCGCGCACATCACACGTGGCGCTGCGCCTAAGCCCGCCCCCACGCGACAGTCGTTTCAGCAGATCGCCGAAAGGGTGCGGCCCGGCCTAGAGGGCGTTGTCGAGAGTGGCCAAGGCACTGCAAATGGGTGGTTCCAAAGAACTGGTGCTCTAGCAGCCCTGAAGACGCTCGCACCCAATGTCCGTGTGTACGCAAAAACCGGAACGCTACAAGCCGCGCGAGGTCTACCAGACAATTCGCGCCTCGTTCTCGCCGTTGTCGAATGGAATGCCAACGGGTCGATCGCTCGAGGCTTGGTGTTCTCGATCGTAGTGGAGCGCGGCGAGCAGGGGAAGTCGACCGAACTCTTGGCCAGATTCATCGCTGAGCACATCAATCAGATCCGAGATTCATGGCAGCAACTGACCCCAACGCCGTAGCAAGCGGCGACAGTCTCTCGAATCTAGACGGCGCGAAGTTGACGGTCCGCCGACACCCTTGTCGGTGCGTCGGACGTCGCATGCCCACCGGGACGAAGATAGTGAGTCAGCTCGCGGTTCAACCGGCTCTCCGCGTTTGCGAGCATTCGCCAGGCAACCAGCGGCAGATCCTTGCTATAGCGCATTCGCAAGTCAAACAGTAGTTTGACCGCGGCGGCTGTTGAATGGGCGTCACAGTACGGGTTCTCGTCGCTCATATGGAACGAGAAAGCAAGAAGCATTCCAGCTGCCCAGCTAGCCCTGCGCTGGAGCGTCAACCTGGCGTCAGCGCGTCATCGGTGCAAGCAATCGCCGGCTGGCCTAAAACCCGCGGCCTGTGCGTCCGCCTCGGACCTGAACGTCCGGCTGCAATTCCGGCAGTTGTAGTTCCGACAGGAGGGAGCGTGGTACACGTGACTCTTAATGTTGCCGTGGAAAATCAGTCCCTGTGGGCTGGTCGCCTCTTGTCTGGCGCTGGGCCTTGAAGCACTCGCGCAATTCGGTCTTGCTGCGTCGCGCGCCCAGAAGCCCCTGCCTGCACGGCGGGCTTCCGACTCTGTGCTTGCGAGTAATACATCCTGTGAATATTGTGTGTAGTGACACGCCAATCCGGCTTTGAGAAGCTCCAAACTCGCGTCATTGCCTCGCACTGAAATTCGCGCGACAAGTCGACCATAGCGATCCACATCGCGCCCTTCGACCCTTGCGCGTTGACCGAAGAGGAGCACCCTTGTAGATCTGGTAGCCGTGACACTGAAGGGTTCGCCACGTTCAGGCGCGTCGATGCCCTCAAGCCGTATCCGGAGTCGTCGTTTTTGGCCTGCAGGCAAGACGTCGACCGTATCGCCGTCGATAACCGAGACGACGTTTGCATCAAACACGACACCGACAAAACCCCGGACTTGCGCCGATGCAATGCTGACAGAAATCACGGCGAGCACCAAAGCGCAAGGCAGTACTTTCCGCATGTCCGGGGGCATCAGTTTACTCGTGCTTTCACCGGACAGCCAGAGGTAGGAAGGCCTTCACTGGTGCAGTCATCTCCCATTCCGTAGTCCTCGACTGTGTTCCCGATGCGCCGCCTCTAACCTTAGGGTCCCGTTCTGGGATGGGTGAACCCCTCGCCTTCAGGCGAGGGTCGTCTATCCCTCCCAGCTTGCCTAAAGCGACTGCGGCGGGGTGTTTCCCTCGTCTGGACTGTCGTGCGGAGAACCGTCTAGCTTCTCGACGATGGCTTGTTCGACCACCCTCCGGGTCATGGTGGTGAAGTCGTGAGCCTTTCCTTCGCGCTTTGGTTTGCGTCAGCGCCTAGTCATGCCTCATCGTCCCACAAGGCTGGGGAATGACTAAATTTCAAACTCCCCACTCCCGAGGCGCCGGAGCACCTCTAGGCACTCAGGCACCCGGCGCCTATAATTCCCGCCATGCTCCGGTCTGTCGTTTTCGCCACGACCCTGGCGTTGGCTGTGTCTGCCGCGGTGTTCGCCCAGCCGCCCCAGTATCGAGCCCGCCTGTCGGTCGTGCCGCTCGATATCCCCATGCAGTCGACGGTGGCCGGTGTCGGATCCGCAACCGCGACGCTGAAGGGGGGCACGCTGACCGTCATCGGC
>VHCZ01000167.1 GCA_016871535.1 Verrucomicrobiota bacterium | reverse complement strand
CAAAGGCCGCCTGGCTTCGTTGCTCCTCAGTCGAAGATCCAGGGAGGATATTCTCCTTCGTTGCGCCTCGCCATCCGGCCTTTGGCGCGAAAACAGGACCCCGCGGAATTTTCGGACACGCTCTGAGCGGGAGCGCCGACATCCTTGTCGGCCAATTCCCGCTATCTTTCGGCAACCCGACACGCCGGCGGGGACGCCGGGGCTCCCAGAGGAGCCAGACTTCGACCCGTTCCCAGCCGAAGGGGTCGTAACGCAGTTCGACGAGCCGCCCGCGCAAGTGGACCGGCACTTCCCACACGTGGCCTTCCAGACCGATGGTGGCGTCCAGGCGCACGCGGCGTTGGGCGCGGGTCAGGAACAAGCGCAGCCAATCGGTCTGCAGATCAGCCAGGCGCAAGGCCACGGCGCGCTCGGTGAAGCGTTGGGCCGGAGATTGGCCGTCCGGTCCGCGGTGGGCGCGTTGATGGTATTCGGACTCCAGTTCACAGCCTCGAGGAACTCAATCGACGGCTCTGGCGCTGGATCGAGCCGCGCCTCAAAGTCTTCCTGGAGGGTGCGAAACAATCTTTCCTGTTTTCCCTTGGTCTGGGAACCTTGCACACGGCCCAGAACCGATCGCCGGTAGGGCGAGTCCGTCCCGGCGAGCCGCGCCACGTGCTTGGAATACGTGTGGACCGGCTCGCTGGGGACAGGCTCGCCCTACCCGGCTGCTTCATGGGAAGCTTTCTTGGCCTCAGAACCATGCACTCGTCCCTCGAACCGAAAACCGTGCGGACCGCAGCCTTCAGGCTGCTTCCGCGCACTCTCCGGACTCCAGCGTTGAAGCGGCCTAAAGGCCACGGTCCGGAGGAGCGCTTCATGGGAAGGGATCATGACCTCGATCCTCTCACGAATTCTTCTGACGGAACCTGCGCCCTCGCCGGCGCGCTCGCTGCGTCTTGAGCCGTCAGCGCCAGGAAGATCCTCTCCAGCGCTCCCGACGCCCCGCTTTGCCGGCGCAGTTCCTCGCGCGTGCCCAGCGCAATCAACCGGCCCTGGTGCATGATCCCGATCCGGTCGGCCATTTCTTCCGCCACGCTGAGCTGATGTGTCGAAACGAAAACCGTCATGCCTGCAAGCGACCGCGCCTTGAGCACGTCCTTCACCACGCGCGCATGTTGCGGGTCCAGTCCGACCATGGGTTCGTCAATGACGAACACTTCGGGATCGTGCAACAAGGCCGACACAATCGCGACGCGCTGGCGCGTGCCGTGAGAGAGTCCTTCGATCGGCTTCGCCAGATAAGGTTCCAGGTTGAACCGCGCCACCAGTTCCCTCGCCGCCGTCTGGATGCGCGTTTCGGTCATTTGGAAAAGCTGGCCGGTGAAGCGGAGAAATTCCCAGGGCGTGAGTTTCTCGTACAAGAACGGAAAATCCGGCACGTAGGCCAGACGTTGGCGCGCTTCCAGCGGTTTGGCCTGCACGTCGAAACCGGCGACGCGCACCGTCCCCGATGTCGGCTTCATCAGGCCCGCGATCATTTTGATCGTCGTGGTTTTGCCGGCTGCGTTCGGACCGAGGAGCGCGAAGAACTCCCCGCGCCGAACCGCGAGCTGCACGCCATTCACGGCGGTGAGTTCTCCAAATCGTTTGACCAGATCAATCAGCTCAACCATGCGGTCTTAGTTTGGTCAGAGCGTGTTTTGAAATGGGTGGAACGGGCTGCCAGCCCGTTTTCGGCGGCAACTTGCCGCCGAACATTGCGGCAGGCTGGCAGCCTGCCGCAACAGGCCAGTGGCCTGTTCCACCCAAAAGGCATTTTCAAAACGCGTTCCTACAAATTGATTAGGGCGTCGTTCACCAGCACCGCGCCGCCCGGGAGTTCGACGCGCAGGATTTCGCCGACCCGGCTGACGACCACGACCGCCTGATAGCGATCGAACAACCGCGCTTGCAGACGATACACTCGGGTCTTGGAGCTGCCGATTTGCAGCCAATCCTTCCGGGCCGTCCACCGCAATCCCAGCGCGACGTCTTTGAGGTTGATGAAAGAACTCCACGCGCCTCCCAAATCCTCCGGCCAGGACAAGCCGAACTCGCGGCCTAGCGCCGTGGCGTCTGCCAAATCCGCGTAGGGCCAGCGCCGTTCCCATTTCGCCTGGCCGTCCGTGAACGTGACGTGGAGGTCTTCCGACGCGGCGGACCCTTTGATTTCCAGAGTTCGTGGCCGGGCCGAGATCCGAACGGTGAAATCTTTCCAGCGGTGGGCAGCCGTGAAACCGGCGTGAAACTCAAATCGAAATCGGCCACCGGGTTCCAGGCGGATCAAGTTGCCTTCGACGTCGATGGTGTAGCCGGTGAGGCGCTCGACCATTCCTTCCGGCTGCGATTCTTCCGTGGCTACTTTGCCCGTGGCCAATTCTTCGCCAATGTTGGCGCGCCAGCGGCAATAGCCCACCTTTTGTTGCCCGATTGAGATTTCCAAAGCCGAATCATCGGGCGCGGTGAGAATTCTTTTCCAGACCAACTCGACCGGCACCGCGCTGCTCAGTTCATCTTGCCCGCGAAATTCAGAACGCCAGAGGAGTGCGTTCATGACGAGCCAGAAGAGCAGAATGAGCGCGAAAGCGATCCGGTTGAGCATGCGCGTGCAGGATTCCGCTCAGGGAACGGTGATCGTTTGCCCCGCCCGGAGCCTTCGCGGTTCCACGCTTGGATTCGCCGCCAGCAGTTTGGGCAGAGGCAGTCCATATTCTCGCGCAATCGCAGCGAAAGTCTCCCCGCGTTTCACCACGTGGGTTTTCGTGGTCGCAGCCGGCCGCGCTTGAATCGGCGGCGTGGCCGCCGGCAGCACGCGCTCCGGAGGCGTTGGAGAGCGGTTGATCGCGTTGCCGACGGGATTGGCCGGGGGAGAATTTGCCGCCTGGACCGTCCGATTGCTCGCAAGCGACGTTTCCTGAGCCAGCCGGTTTTTCCAGAGCTGGATTTCTTCCCGCAACGCGGCGTTTTCGGTGGTGAGTTGAGTCAGTTGCGAATGGACCTGCTGGTTCACGAGCGAGAAGGCGACGCTCTTGGCGAGATCGACTTTGCACGAGGCGATGCGCTGGCGCACGCTTTCCGCCATGTTGGACTTGGGCCGCAGCTTGAGGTGTTTCTGGTAATGGTAAATCGACGTGGCGTAGTCGTTCATCCGCTGTTCGTACAGCAAACCCAACTCGAAATGAGCGGAAGCGGAGTGCGGATTCGTTTCCAGCGCTTTCTCGAACGCTTCAATGGCGCCCGTGTAATCCATGCTATTGACGCGGCTTTTGCCGGCCAGGTAGTGCGGGTTTTTCTCCTCGCCCTCGTGCACTCCGGAAATTGGAGAGCAACTGCTGAAACCCAGCAGAACTGCCAGGAACACGGAAGCCAGCCGCAGAACCCGGCGTCCAAAGGCTTCGGGCTTCGGGATTCGGATTTGGTGCGTCGGGTTTCGCTGAAATCGGCAAGCTGCCGACAAATTTGTCATGTCGCGAAGCTAAACTAAGCGCCGAGCGGGTGCAATGCGTGAGCGGCAGGAGTGCGCAGGGACGTGGCCCGATACGGTCACTAAAAACCGGTAGGGCAGACCTGCCGGTCTGCCGATCTTCGTCGCCGCCAGCCACTCCACGTGAATCTTCTCGAAATTTCAGGGGCATTGCTGCCCTGTAACCGCTCCGCAAACGCCGGTGGGGCGAGGACGAGCGAGACTCCCGCCGAGCCGTGCGTCGATGGCGATTGGCGCGGCGGGAGTCCTCGCCCCACCGGCGTTCACTGCGGGGATATGCTGCCTTTCGGTTTGCCTTCACAGCAACTTGCGATACGATAACCTTAGACTGGATGGCGAGCCTTGGGGCTGCCCTCCGCAGCGTTAAGCGAAGCTATAAAGCACGCGTTCAGAACTGTGTTCCGCTCAAGACGCAACAAAGAAGAACACCGGTACTATCTCCTCCCAGGCATGGGGCGCTCCAATCGGCGGCGCCACGCCCAGTTCGTCCGGTGGGCCATCGCCGTCGGGTTGATCGTCTCCGCCCTGTTCAGTCTGTTCCTTTACTTCTTGAACCGGCCAAGTCTCTGAACGCGGATCGTGAACATTCCCAAGGAGGACCGGTCTAACCCGATCAGAACTGCCGACCCATGTTTTTCCTGTCTTTGGTTGAACGAGTTGGATCGGTTGAATGCGAACAAGGCAGCCCATTGCCAAACGCCCTCTTCAAATGATCGTTCACCGTCGTCGCCGCGATTGCCAGGCGGCAGGCGATCTGTTTGTCGGCCCATCCCCAACGCCGCTCCCCGCCGCATCTCCAGGTCAATCAAGATGAAATCCGATCGACCAAGGCGCGCGTCCGCCATGGCGGCCTCCGCTGCCGAATAGGTTGAAACACGGAGCCCGGCGTGACGGCAAGCCGCCGAATGCAAAAGCGTTCGCTTCAGCGCGGCATCGTCGTTGACCACGGCAACGGTGAATGGCGTTGTCACTGGTTAACCTCAAAACGGCGGTTGGCTAGCCACAGAGAGCGCGGCGCGGCGAAGCCACAACCAAGGAATTGACCGCGGATTACACGGATGCTGTCCGGCTCCTGATCCGTGCAATCCGTGAAATCCGCGGTCAAGAATTTCGTCGCCGTTCGAGAGCAATTTTGACGATGTGCAGTGCGAGCTGAACGATTAGCCCAATCCACCCACAGGGCGAATCGGTCCTGCACGATAGAAGCCTGCTTTGTGTTCTTTGTGCTCTCTATGGTTGAACTGCTTTTTCCAGGGCGCACCTGAAAACCGGAGTTGAACCGCGAAGGAACGCGAAGGAACGCGAAGAGAGAGCGGCTTGTTGATGAGTCTGTGGGATCGACTCCGCGGCCAAGTCGCAACGGAGGATGCGCCGCAAAAAGGCACAAAAGGCGCAAAAAGATACTCCCCCCTTTTGTGCCTTTTCGCGCCTCTTCGCGGCTGAGAAATTTCGCGGAAGTGCGGGGGCCGGGTCTCCTGAGCAGGCGATGCCAATCGTTCGAGGCGGGTCATCAAAGGCAAGCTGCCTTCTCGCTTATCGAGCTTCCGGTTCCTAGCGCGGCCGGGCGTCCCAGACCTTCACTGTTCCATCCAGGATGGCGGAGGCCAGCCGCGTCCCGTCCGCACTAAATGCCACGCTCACGATTGGAGCGGCATGCCCCTTCAGCGTGAGCGTCTCTTGACCGGTCGCGATATCCCACACCTTTACTGTTTGGTCCCAGCTTGCTGAAGCTAACCGTCTTCCGTCTGCGCTGAACGCCACGCTCCAGACCTCAGCGGAATGTCCTTTCAGAGTCAGCGTCTCCCGACCGGTCGCCGCGTCCCAAACCTTTATCGTCCCATCATGGCTTGCCGACGCTAGGCGTTTCCCATCGGGACTGAACGCTACGCTTATAACGTAGCCGGTGTGTCCCTTCAATGTAAGCATCTCCTGCCCCGTCGCGACGTCCCACAACTTCACCATCTGATCCCCGCTGGCCGATGCTAGCCGTTTGCTGTCTGGGCTGAACGCCACGCTTCCCACCCCGCTGCTGTGCCCTTTCAGCGTGAGTGCCGCCTGGCCGGTGGTGATGTCCCATACGCTCACTGTCTGATCGCCGCTGGCAGACGCCAACCGTCTCCCATCGGAACTAAACGCCACGCTCCCCACGCCCCGGCTTTGCACTTTCAGTGTGAGCAACAACTCTCCGTTGATGGCATCCCACACTTTCACGTCCCCTGCCTTTCCCAGCTCGCCGTTCACCGTCGCCAATCGTTTCGCGTCCGGGCTAAATGCCACGCCCAAGGCGCCGGCGCCGAGCCATTTCAGCGTGAGCATCTGCTGACCAGTTGTAGCATCCCACAGTTTGACGGTTTGATCAGAGCTTGCCGACGCCAGTCGCTTGCCGTCCGGACTGAACACGACTCCGTTGACTCCTTTGTCGTGTCCTTCCAATGTGAGCGCTTCGTCACCGGTTAGAGAGTCCCATATTTTCACCGTTTTGTCCCCGCTGGCTGACGCCAGCCGTTTCCCGTCCGAGCTAAACGCCACGCCATAGACCCCCTTGGTGTGCCCTTTCAATGTGAGCAAGGCTCTCTGGCGGAGATGATCCAAATAAAACCATTCAAAGCCGCGCAGGTCGAGTTGACCCGGCCCGGGCCGGTGTTGGTCCAGGAGCTCAGCGACGCGACTAACTCTGGCATCGTCCCAGGCCGACTTGGCCAGGTTCATGTTGGCGGTATAGAGGAGGCGCTGGCTGCGATCGCGTTCGGTTTCAGCAATGCGGCGCAGTTCCTTCTCCCGTTCCTTGGCGGTCATCTCGTTCAGCCTGGCCTCTTCGGCGGCGGTGAAGAGCGATTTGTTCTTGATCGCCTGAGCGGCAGAGACGCAGGCACTCACTGTTAGCAGTAGCAGGAAGCAGGCGGTGGTGGCCAAGGCTGCCCTGTGCCGGCGGGCGAACTTTTGAAAGACGTAACCAAGGCTCGGCTTCCGGGCGGTCACGGGCTCGTTGTCGAGATAACGCTGGATGTCCCTGGCAAATTCGTTGGCGGTCTCGTAGCGGCGGTTGCGATCCTTTTCCATCGCTTTGAGGACGATCCAGTCCAGATCGCCGCGCACCAACCGGCTAAGCTTGGCCGGGTCCACGTTCCGGCTTCGGGCCACGGTCGTGCGTTCCGGGGCCGCGAGGGTGCTGATCCGGTTCGAGTGGCGCAGCGGCTCCACTTCTCGGATTTGGCGGCGGATTTCCTCGTAGTCAGCCTTCGCAATTTCGCGGGCATCCATCGGCGTCCGGCCGGTGAGGAGTTCGTAGAGCATCACGCCCAGACTGTAGATGTCGCTGCGCGTGTCGATGTCCGCGCTGTCCGTCCCGGCTTGCTCCGGACTCATGTAGGCCGGGGTGCCCATGAACTGGTGAAAACCGGGTGAACACGGTCTTGTCCGTGAGATCGTGCTGCATGGCTTTGGCAATGCCAAAGTCGATGATCTTGGGCACGGGCCGGCCATCGACGTAGCTCACCAGCACATTCGAGGGTTTGAGATCGCGATGCACCAGGCCCTTCTGATGGGCGTGTTGGACGGCTCGGCAAACCGAGATGAACAGCTCCAGCCGCTGGACCGTGGAAAGCCGCTCTTCGTCGCAAAACTTCGTGATCGGACGCCCTTTAACGAGTTCCATCACGAAGTAAGGGCGACCGGCGCTGAAACGCGGAGTGCCGAGTGCGGAGTGCGGAGTTCCCTCACCCTCCCCTCTCCCATCGGATGGGAGAGGGTGGTCGAAGACCGGGTGAGGGCTCTTGGTGCAACCGCCGTCTAACACGCGGGCGATGTTGGGATGATCCATCATCGCCAGGGCCTGCCGCTCGGCCTCGAAGCGGGCCACGACTTGTTTGGTGTCCATCCCCAGCTTGATAATTTTGAGGGCCACGCGGCGGCGCACCGGCTCCTTCTGCTCGGCCATATAGACCACCCCGAAGCCGCCTTCCCCGATCTGCTCGAGGATTTTGAATTTCCCGATCTGTGTGCCGGGGCCTTCGGAAAGAGGCGATTCGTCGGCGGCCCTGGTCGGAAGAAAGTCACCGGCTTGTTCGTGCGCCCGCAGTAGCCGGTCCACTTTGGATCGCAGTTCGCCATCCTGACCGCAGGCTCGTTCGACGAAGGCCGCCCGCGGTTCACCGGCCTCGTGTTCAAGGGCCTGATGGAAGATCGCCTCAGCGTCGGAGAGTTTCATAAAAGTCCTATTTGATGTTCCAACCTACAACACGTCATCGGCGCAAAAAAGGACCGGCTGGCGGCAAATTTTATGGGAGCCGATCGCCAACGGCGTAGCAGGCGACGTAAGGAGGCTGCTACTATGGGTCTTTGCATAAGTTTCTGCATACAATTGCGAATCGCCCCTCACCCTTGATCCCTCTCCCCACGCTATTCACCAGCTTCGCATTCGGCAGCGCGGGGGAGGGCAGGGAGAGAATTCGCCCAAGCAATACTTCGCGCACGGAAACTCTGAAGTGATTTTTGGACCACGGATTTCGCGGATTTCACTGATGGGGAAGCCGCTTTATCCGTGTGATCTGTGTAATCCGTGGTTGAATCAGGTTCCTGAGGAGGGGTGCACGTACTTTTGCCACGCTCCATACGACTCGACGCGGGCGTCAGGACTTCAGCTCGTCGTAAAGCCAGGCCCGTGCAAAGGTCCAATGCCGCTTCGCCGTCGTGGGGGAAATGCCGAGGATCTCTGCGGCCTCAGGGATTCCCAGGCCGACGAAGAACCGCAGTTTGACCAGTTCGGCCTTGAGCGCATCCTCGGCGGCGAGTTTTTCCAAGGCCTCATGCACGCGCAACAGTTCCTCGGGTTCCGTCTCGAGAGCGATGTCGATCTCATCGAGGCTCAACCGCTCTTGCGGGCCGCCGCGTTTCAGCCGCTGTTTGCGGCGGGCCTGGTCCACCAGAATCCGGCGCATGGCCTCGGAAGCGGCGGCGAAGAAATGACGGCGGTTTTCCCAACGATAATTTTCTTTGGAGATTCGGAGCCAGGCTTCATGCACCAACGCGGTGGCCTGCAATGTGTGCCCGGCGGGTTGCAGGGACATCTTTGAAACCGCCAAACGGCGCAATTCTTCATAAACCATCGGCAGGAGTTCATCGGCGGCTTTCGGATCGCCTTGCTCGGCGGCATTCAACAGTCGGGTCACGTCGCTCACGGCGGAGTGGTAAGTTCAATCGGCGCTCTCCGTTGGATGCATCACCTTCAGGCCAGGTCGCGCGTAATCTCCGACATTCCGCGTGGCAATGGTCAAATTGTGTCGGCGCGCCGTGGCCGCTATGAAACTGTCTGGCATCGGCATTAAACAACCTTTCTTGCTGAACTCGGCTTCCTGCCGGCCCCAGACAGTTGCGACGGTGCTGTTGAAATTCAAAATCCTTCCTTCCATCGCTTCGATGAGACGGTTGAGCCAGGCTTGCAAGGCCCGCTTTCTCGCCCCCTCCGCGAGCAGCGAAATGCCGGCCTGGAGTTCTCCGATGACGTGGCTGCTGGTGTAGATGTCCGCGGAGTTTTCCTCCAGCCATTTCAGCACCTTCACATCCGGCCGCGGCTTGGTGCGCTCGCTGAGCAGGTCGGTGTCCACCAGCCAGCTCATGTTTTGCGGCGGTAAAACTGCCGGCGGCGCGGCGGCACTTCGAACGAGTGCGGGCACTCCATGTAAACACTGAACCAGTCGCCACGATTCTTGACCTTGCGCAGCGTCACTACCTGCGTCTCCGGTTGGTCCTCAACGACAAAATGGTCACCGGCGCGCAACCCACATCGTTCGCGCACCGGTTGCGGAATGACAATTTGGCCTCGACTGGAAAGTGTCGCTGTCACGCGGTAAGTATTGCTTACTCGCGCTCGCCGTCAAGTCGTCAGTCGCACGTCATGCTTTTCACCAGCGGAGCGATGGTTTCAGGACGACGGTTTCGAAGTAGAAGACGCCTAATTTACCCAGCGAAAGCGGTGATTTCACTGCCGCTGCATCACCGCAATCCAAGACGCTGGCGCGGGGTTCGCACGCGCCGCGAAGCTTCACCCAGAGTAGCTCGTTCCTCGCAACCCTGGGCTGGAGGACGCAATCCCCTTGGGATTGGCGAATCGCCGTCCCAGATTCGTGTAAGGTGCAGCGACGGAGTCTAGACCCAGTCGCGCTCCGCAACTCGAAGTTAAGACACTACCCAAAGCGGGGCACGTTTTGACTTTTGGCGACCGTTCTTCTAGCGTCCTCGGCCAATGAGAATTGTTCGCCACACGGACGCAGACTTCGCTCATCAAGTGCGCCGGCTCACCGCCCCGTCCAGTTTGTTCGATCCGCTCATCGAACATCGAACCCGGCGGATCATCGACGCCGTCCAGACGCGCGGCGACCAGGCCCTGCTTGAATTCACGGAGCGCTTCGACGGCGCAAAGCTGCGCGCCGAGCAACTGCCAGTCACGACCGCGGAACTGATGAGTGCGTCGCTCAAAGCGGACGAGGCTCTGCGGCAAGCCGTGCACGCGGCGCGGAAGAACATCGAATCCTTTAGCCGCCGATCCTTGCGAAAGAACTGGTCTGTGCGCAATGGGCATGGCGGCAGGGTGGGAGAAAAGTTCGATCCCTTCCAACGGGTCGGCATCTACATCCCCGGAGGGACTGCGCCGCTGGCTTCGACCGCCCTCATGACGATCACGCTCGCGAAAGTCGCCGGTTGCCCGGAGATCGTGGTGTGCACGCCGGCCGACAAAACCGGCGCCCTCAATCCGGCGCTGCTGTTCGCCTTGAACGCGGCAGGCGCCACAGAGACTTACCGCGTCGGCGGCGCGCAAGCGATTGCCGCCATGGCGTTCGGCACTGAAACGATTCGACGCGTGCAAAAAGTTTTCGGCCCCGGCAACGCTTACGTCGTCGCCGCCAAACGCCTGCTCTTCGGCCACGTCGCCATCGATCTGCTGCCTGGACCGAGCGAGATTCTGGTGCTGGCGGATGACACCGCGGACGCGCGTTACGTTGCGGCGGACCTGCTGGCGCAGGCCGAACATGGTTCGGGCCACGAGCGGGTCTGGCTGGTGACGCCTTCCGCGAGGTTGCTCAAGTCGGTTCAAAGCGAAATCGCCCGGCAGCTTCCACGATTGCCGCGGAAAGATTTTATTCGCCGCGCGCTGGAGAATTCGGGCTGCCTGATTCAGGTGAAGCAATGGAACGACGCCATCGCCCTGGCCAATCAACTCGCTCCCGAACATTGCGAAATCATGACCCGCAACGCCGCCGCCGTGGCGGAACAACTCAAAACGGCCGGCGCAATCTTCCTGGGCGCCAACTCGCCTACAGTGCTGGGCGATTACGTGGCCGGCCCAAGTCATGTCCTGCCGACCGGCGGCGCAGGCGCTTCATTCGCCGGATTGACGGTCGACCAGTTTCAACGCCGCACCAGCGTGGTGGAATACGCTCTGGGCGCTCTTCAGAAGGCCCTTCCCGTTGTAGAGAAATTTGCCGAAGTCGAAGGCCTGGCCGCGCATGCGCGGTCAGCCACGATCCGGATGGAACGCAGGCGGAGGAAGCAGTGATCAGTGGTGAGTAATCAGTGGTGAAACACCCAATTGAAGGGGCGATGAAGAATCCGCACTCCGCACTGCGCAATCCGCAATCCCTGGTTCGCCCCATCGTTCGAGTGCTGCATGCATATGTCCCGGGGGAGCAGCCGAAGATCCAAGGGCTGATCAAACTCAACACGAACGAGAATCCGTATCCGCCGTCTCCGAAAGTGCGCGCCGCCATTCAGGCGGCTGTGGACGGGCGATTGCGGCTCTACCCGAATCCCACGGCGCAAGAGTTGCGCGAGAAACTGGCGAAGCTTCACCGCTGTTCACCCGAGAATATCGTCGTGGGCAACGGTTCCGATGAATTGCTGGCCCTGGCCACGCGCACTTTCGTGGAGCCCGGGACTGATTCTCCACTCAAATCCGAGCGCGCCCGAAGCGTCATCCAGTTTTTTACGCCCAGTTACTCGCTTTATCCCGTACTGGCTGCCATCCACGGAGCGCATGCCAAGGCGGTGCCGTTGGGCGATCGCTTCGCTCTTCCTAGCGCGGCTGACTTGCGCCGTGGAAAGCGTTGGGATTTCCGGGCCGCGCTGACATTCATCACGACGCCCAACGCTCCGAGCGGGCGCGGCTACGCGACCGCCGAACTGGAAACGCTGTGTCGCGCGCAGCGCGGCATCGTCGTGCTTGATGAAGCGTACGTGGATTTCGCGAACGAGAACGCGCTCGAACTGGGGTTGCGTCTCCCCAACGTGCTTGTGGCCCGAACTTTTTCCAAAGCCTATTCGCTGTGCTTCCTGCGGGTGGGTTACTTCGTGGGCCATCCGGACTTGATCGAAGCGCTTGATAAGATCCGCGACAGTTACAACGTAAATGGCCTTGGCCAAATCGGCGCGCTGGCAACGCTTGGTGACCTGCCTTATTACCGCGGGAATTTCAGGAAAGTGATCGCGACTCGCGAGCGGCTCACGCGGGAACTGGGAGAACTCGGATTCGAGGTGTTCCCAAGCCAGACGAATTTCCTGCTGGCGCGGCCTCCGTGTTTTCCGGCGGAGCGATGGCTGGCGAAATTGCGCGCCAGGAAAATCCTCGTGCGCTGGTTCGGGTCGCCCGAAGTGAAGGCTTATTTGCGAATCAGCATTGGAACGGACCGAGAAGCCACCGCCTTCCTCAAAGCCGTGAGTGAGATCGTCCGCCGATGATGGCGGACGCGGCTTGACGCTGCGCGTTGACTCCCCGTGCGGTCTCTTGACTTGGACGGACCTTTTGCAATGATTGCCTGCGCAGTGTATGCCGAAGAAGAGTAGCGCCAGAAAACGACTTAGCCGCCAACAACGACAGAACCTGGACATTGAGATAGGATTTCTCGAAGGGGTCGTTCGCCGCGATCCTAATTATATCGAGGCGCTGCAAATCCTGGGAGACGATTATACGCGTCGCGGCCGGCTGACCGACGGCCTAAAGGTAGATGAAACGCTGGCCAGATTGCGCCCGGAGGATGCATTCGCGCAGTACAACCTGGCGTGCAGCTATTCGTTAACGCACCAGTGCGAGTTGGCGGCGGAAGCGCTGAATCGAGCGCTGCATCTGGGCTATCGGGACTTCAAATGGCTGGCTCAAGACCCGGACCTGGCCAACCTGCGCCAACACCCGCTTTACCGGAAACTGAGGACGAAAATTCGCACTCTGCAAATCAAGATTCGCTGAGGTCGGCAGGATTTTCCGATTGTGTCGCCGCGTTTGCTGAAAGGTTTGTGCCATTCTCCACTGGTGTCGCTGGAGGTCTGTTGCCTCATGAGAAGAGAATGACACCGCGACTTGAAACAAACTCTCAGAGTCCTCCGAGTCGCAATGCGAGATGGAATACAGACTTGCGCGGCTGCAAAACTTCACTACCTTTCAGGGCGCCTGGAAGGAAGGGCGGGGTAGCCAAGTGGTAAGGCAGGGCTCTGCAAAAGCCTTATGCGTCGGTTCGATTCCGACCCTCGCCTCCAAACTCAATTCCAATCAATAACATCAAGGGTTTGTGGCATTTCGACACTCTTCAAAACAGGCTAACTGCTAACGCCGACTGCTAACAAGTCCAACGAAAACCAAGGTCTTTCAAGCCTGTCAACGCAGTCAGCGCGCCGCTTCGTGGTAAAGCGACTTTTTGTTCTCACTTGCTTGGAGTGTCGGCGAACGCGCGTTAGATTGGAGCCATGCAAGACTCCGCATTGCTGACGGACAAAACCGAAGACCAAGCCAAACACCGCAGATTGCGTTGCGCCAGCCAGACGGATCACGACGTTGCCCTCATTGCGGGCGCGACACTACCGAATCCTCGCGTCCACGAACTTCGCCGACTGGCTGTCGCTGGGCGTTGTGACGAATAAGTTCGGCACAGTGCAATTCACTGACGAAACCGCGACAAATTCGGCGTTTCGCTTCTATCGGGCAGATTCGCCGTAAATCTGCGCAGCCGACGTTAGCGGAAAGCGCCACAGAGTGAGCCCTCGGCATCGTCCAGACTGCCGCAGGTTTAACGCGGACCAAGCATCAAAGTGTCGTCTCATTTGAGCCGCCCCCATGTGGACAACCCCGCGCCGGTGGATTATGGTTCAGCACATGGAAACTTTGATTGAAGCTGAACAACTCGCGGTTGAGAACATGACCGCGACCGCCGACACTCAGATGCAGCGAAACAGCAGCGACGGCAGGGCACGTCGCTTGGCAAACTTGCGACCGTTTCCG
>VHCZ01000166.1 GCA_016871535.1 Verrucomicrobiota bacterium | reverse complement strand
GACCGATTCGATGCGTTCTGGCAAGACCGCGCCAACACGCACGCAGCCCGAAATGATGCTCTGAAATTCGCCGCCTAAAATTCCACAACCGTCTTATTCACCACAATTATGTCCTGCACCCAGCCGCCAATACTCCTTCCTCCACCGCTGGTGTTTGCGTCGTCTCGAAGATATCGTATTCTTTCATCCGTGAGAACAAAGCTGAGGCTACTGGGATTCGCGGTCGCTTTTGTCGGCGTCGCGTTTTGGTTTTTCGGCGGACCCCATTTCGGGTGGACGAAAACAACCGTGGAAGTCTGGAAGGTCGATCCGGTGACCGAAATCAAATTCCCCGAGATCGAGAAGCGGTTTATTCCGGGAGTGGATTTTCTGGCCGCGTGCCTCATCGCGGGTGGCGCGTTGTCGGCTCTCTCGTTTTGCGCGCCGCGCAGGTGATTGCTTGAAACGCATCCCCGCGGCAGTCAGGGATGACGGAAAGTAATCCGCGCTTTGCCCCAGATCGTAAGGGGACATTTCCACATTGACCTTGTCCCCCACGCTGATGCGGATGAAATTTTTGCGCATTTTTCCAGAAATGTGAGCCAGAACTTCGTGGCCGTTGGGTAAGGCGACTCGAAACATCGTCCCGGGGAAGACCTGCGTTACCGTGCCGGTAATCTCAATCGGTTCTTCTTTCGCCATCTCGAGAATTTGCTTCCGACGCGAACGGAATCGTGCCGTGCGCAACGAACTTCTACCGCAACACAGCGCCCAACACCGCCCAGAGCCGCGAAGATGCCCAGCTTTTGGCTGAAAATCAAGTTTGGCCAACGCCCCATCAAAAACGCGTTGGACAACCAAGTGCGAGCCAGTAGAGTCTTTGCACAATATGAAACGCGACCTCTTGCCGATGCTGCTGGCGGTCTGCCTTGTGTTGGGCGTGCTCGCTACCGCCGCGCTGTCGCTGGCCTACATCCAGTACACACGAAAGCTTCGCGGGCTCCAGGTTGAAGTCTCCGTGGCCAACCGAAATCTGTCGATGTTCCAGCAACTCGGCGTGGAAACTGAAGCGTATGGCAAGACTAACTCAGCCGTCGCTCGCATCCTGGAGGAGGTCAGAAACAATATGAGATCCGCCCTGATCCCGCCCGCGCCTCCGGCCGCCAAGCCATGACGCCTGCCGAGCACCCGACTGATCCCGGCCCGAGGTCGGCGCCTGCCGGAACGTTCCTGGATCCATGGCAGGAATCCTATCGGTCGCTTCGTTCGCTGGTGCTGATTGTCATTATCAGTCTGCTCATTTTGACTGGGAGCGTATTTGTCTTCTTGCTGCGCGAGGTCAGCGCGACGCGTCAGCAGGTCAAGGAATTGACTCAATACGTGGCCGCTTACGAAAAGAACAGCGTCCCGGTCATGCGCCAGTTCCGCGACAAATTAATTGAATTCGCCAGGTCGAATCCGGATTTTGCCCCGATCCTTTCCAAATACGTCAATCCAACCAACTACGCCAGTCCTGCACCCGGGGCCAATTCGGCTCCAGGGCGGTTGCCAGATGTGCCGCTCAAGTAGCCGGCGAAAGTTGTCCGGAAGGTTGACCTTTCAACAGGAGGCAACAGAGAAAGAGCCTCGTTGAGTCGCCAAATCGAAACTCAAGTCTGTTTGTTCTTTGTTGCCTCCGTTAGCTCCTGTTGAATTCCGCTCACGCCAGTAAGCCGGACCTTCTCAGATTGAATCCGTGAGATTCGACTCAACACCGAATGTCTCAGAGTTGGATTGCCCTATTGCTCTGGAGGTCCGGTGTTTTGATTTTGCAGCGCCTGGAGGAGGCGTTGGATGCGCCGAGGGTTCAACGGGGAGTTCATGTCCGCATCCTGGACTTCAGAGGCACCGTGAGCCATCGCACTTTGCAGTGCGGCGACAACGGACCGCAGGTCACTTGGCGCCAGCGCCAGCCGCGCCTTCGCTTCCTGCTCAATCCGCATGATTTTCCGGGCAAACTCCAGCAAGACTGCGCACGGCTGCAGACATGGAATCAGACTCTTTGCCGCAGCGGGATCCTGCGCCAATCCCTGGACAGTCCAGAGCCGGCGTTTCAAACAGAAGCGCGGGTCGCAGCAGGCACGGATCATCCCCGCGGCTTGCATATCAGAGAGCTTCTGCGTGATGCGATACATGCCCGACTGCCGGTTCGTGAATTCGCGGTAATTTGTCACGGGCGGGTTGCGGCGCCGCGCGGCATGCCAATCCGCGATTGCGCCGGGGTAGAGGTGGTTCAAGGCGGCTTCGAGGTCGCGTGTATTTCGGATCGCACACTTCCAGCCGACCCGAAGATTGGGGGCCGATTTCAGGGGACGGAATGCGCCGGGGAGCGTGAATTGGGCGAGCCGCCGTAATTGGCTGATTCGGACGCTTTCGAGCGCCGTCGGCTTCCGTGAACGATCCGCGATGTGTCGAAGTTCAAACCTTGCTCCCCGGCGACGGATGAGCACCTGAGCGAAGGCCAGTTCGTCTCGGATTTCCGACACGAGCGCAGTGAGCGCAGGATTCTCAGCGCGGCTGACGCCGCAACCAAACGAGTGCGCGCCTCGCCCGTGCTGGTAGTCCAAAGTTTCAGGTTTCAAGTTCAAAGTAAGTGCCTGGAATTTATGCCGAAAAAAGCAAACCCTGTGACCTTCCAGTACAATGGCCGAGATTACACTGCTGACGCTGTCGGCGGAGTTGTCCGCAGGTCCGAATCGGATTTCAAATAGACGGTCTGCGACGGGAACGCGAACTCGATGCCTTCCTCGTCAAAGCGCTTCTTCAACTGCAGGTTTAGAGACTGCATGCCCTCCAGATACGCTTTGTGGTCGGTGCCATTCCACCAGTGGGCCACAATGATGTTCAGCGCGCTGTCGGCGAATCGGTTGAAACTGACGATCAGATCGGCCGTCATCGGATGGCTCTTGTAGATTTCTTTGATAATGTCGGTGGCGTGCTTCAATCTCTCGGTCGGCGTGTCGTAGGTCACCCCGATGTTCATCTCGGTCTTGATGGTCGATCGGCGGGAGACGTTGGTGATGGTTGCGCCGCCGATCGTCTTGTTCGGCACGGTCACCAAAAAGCCGTCGAGATTCCGTATCCGCGTGCTGCGCAAACCAATCGCTTCAACCGTACCGTCGATCGTGTCGAGCTTGATGCGGTCCCCGACTTTGAACGGTTTGTCCACGAGCACGGAGACAGCGCCGAAGACGTTCGCGAGCGTGTCCTGAGCCGCCAAGCCCAAGGCCAGGCCTCCGATGGAAAGCGACGCGATCAAACTGGTGATGTTCACGCCCATGTTTTGCGCCGTCACGAGCGCCGCCACAACCACGAGGAAGATCTTCAGCGACTTGCGGATGATGGGGAAAAGATGTTCGTCGAAGGATTTGTCCGCGTCCGCCGCGCTTCTCGTTCGCCAATAGGTCATGAAGAGGTCCACGAATTTGGTGGCCATGTAGGTGAGCGAGAGCGCGACCGCGATAGTCAGGACTTTGCCGAGGTAGTCTTCGATCCACTGGGGCCAGGGCAACATTTCGAGACCGACGTGGAGCAAGATCACGAACGCGATCACTTTAATCGGGCCATCGACCAACGTCACGGCGACTTCGTCGAACTTTGTCTTCGACCGCTCCGACCATCGCTTCAGAAAGCTGCGCGCCAGGAAATCCAGAAACTTCGCCGCCGCCAGCGCGAGCAGAGCGTAAAGCAGCGAGGCGGGATAAAGCCAAAGCTGGATGCCTTTCGGAAACTCCGATTGCAGAAAGCCGACGCCGTCCAATCCGAAGCTCAGCCGCCACGGCTCGCCTTGGGCCGCTTTGGCCGCCGCTCCCGAATCGATGGCTGAGGCTGCCGGTTGGTTTGTGGCAGCGACGGCCGCAGCTTGAACGTTCGTCCAGAGGGTCCCTGAGAACATCAGCACAAGCAGGCCGGTCCAGAGCCTGAGAATACTCATCAATCGCCGATTCATATCTCGGCAATTATGAGAGCACGCGCCGGATCGACAAGCTCGAACCCAAGTCGTCCACTTCCGGCGACTCGCCGACGGAATGACCGCGGCGCTTGCAGACAATAATGGCGGCCTTTCCGAGTGGTGGCGTTCCGCACTTCGGGTCGGCGAGTCGCCGACCAGGGCGGGCGAGTCGCCCGCACTACCCATTTTTTCGGACACGGTCTAAGGGTCTGTGCAGAAATAACTTCCGGTTTTGGCGGGAGCGCCGCCTGGCCGGATGCAAGGCGCGAGGAGGGAGCATCCCCGTTTTGGGGCTGTGACCGACGAGCAACGCCGCAGCCGGCCAGGCGCCGCCCCGCCCCGGAGGGCTGGGGCGATTTCGCTTTCTGGCTTCGTTTCTCCTCAGTCGCAGAGCCCTGGCTATGCTCCTTCGTCGTGCCTCGCCAGAAAGCGAAATCGCCTCCAGCAAAACCGGAATTTATTTTTGCACAGACCCTAAGTGGGTCTTCGGGGTGGTTTGAAGGCTCCGGTCCGGTTTCGGCATAACACCGCCGGCAAGAAAAACAGCACTGTCGCGAGCGCTCCGAGGAAGGCGATCGCCGAGAGCAATCCAAAATGCGCCACCGGCGGAAACGACGAGAACCAGAAAATGGAGAAAATCGCGATCAAGATGACGCTTGTGAATACGATGGGCCGGCCTTTGACGCGGAACGCATCCGCTACGGCCTCCGTGGCCGATAACCCCGAGCGCACCGCGTCCTGCCAATGGGTGATGAAATGAATCGAATCATCCACCGCGATGCCCAGGCAGATCGCGGCCACCATGATCGTGATCGAATTCAGCGGCACGCCCGCGTAGCCCGCGATCGCAATCACAAACGCGACCGGGACAGCATTCGTCAGGACCGAGAGCAGGGCCAGCGTCGGCGAACGCCAGAGCAGCGCCAGCACCAGGCCAATCACTGCCGCGGAACTGCCCGCACTGCGGACCTGACTGCGCAGGATGCGGCGATCTGCTTCCAAGATGGAATGAAAGCCTGTCGCCGCGGACACCGAAATCCCCTCGGGCCGGCCTTTCTCCGCTTGCGCGAGAATGCTGTTGATGATTGCGAGGTAACGATCCGAAGGCATGTCACGCGTTCGCACAACCAAATATGCGGTTCGGAAAGCGGAGTCACACAGCGCGGTCAGGAACGGATAGTTTTGGGACTTGAGCGCGAGGACGAACAGGTTGATGAGCAGCGGATTCTCCGGGAGCTTGAGCGCCTCCGGGCGGCCTTCTTCCCAGATCTGATTGATCATCGCGAGCAACTGGGCATAGGAATACGCCGCGGACACGCCCGGGTAGTTTTGAGCGAATCGCTGGAGGGTCTCCACGTATTTAAGGAACGGGAGTTGATTGACCCCATGCTCCCGGCCCGAATCGATCTCGATCTGGACCACATTGATGCCGCCGTAAATCCGATCCAGCTCTTCTACCGCCTGGCGCGTGGGACTCTGGCGATTCAAAAATTCAACCGCCCGGATGTCCGTTCGGACTCGGATGATTCCGAACCAGTCCACCAGAGCGGCGATACCGATGGCTGCGAGAATTAGACCGCGGCGATTTCGCGTCACAGAAGCCAACCATCCCAGCCAGTCGGTGTGGTTCGGAGCACAGCCTTGAGGTACGGTAGGGCGGTGCTGCTGCACCGACGCATCGACCGAAGTTCGGCTGCCCGGCAACGCAGCCCTATCTGGTTCCTGGGAAGCTGCCATGGTCCGATCACCATGCTCTCGCCCCATGAACCCGGCAGGGCGAGTCCGTCCCGGCGAGCCGCTCGACGTGCTTGGAACACGCCCGACTCGGCTCGCTGGGGACAGGCCTGCCCTACCGTCAGGTTCCTGGGAAGGAAGACCGGCCTCGTTGACTTCACAAACAGTGCGGCCGAACAGCGGCCAGCGGTCGAACACGATTTTCATCAAAGCCAGTCCCGGACCAAACGTAATCCCGAAAATGAGCGCGACACCAAAGGCGCCGAGAAAACCAAATTCCCGGATTTGCTTCACGTCGCTCATGGCCAGTGACAGGAGTCCGATAGCTGTGGTCAGGAGCGAAAAGGCGCATGATTTGAACACTTGATCAAGCATCGATCGCAAGGCATTCGCCGCGTTTTGGCCGGAGCGCTGCGCGGTTTGAAACGCGGAATAAACGTGAGCGAGTTGCGCGAGGTGAATTCCGCTCAGGAGCGGAAACAGCATCACTGTGAACACGCTCAAGCTCATGCCGGTCATCTCCATGGCTCCGGGGAGGACGAGCAGGACAAAAGCCTGATTGGCGAGGACGAGCAGCAGAATGCGCAAGGATCGGAACGTCCACCAGAGAATCAGCATCAGCAAAAGCGCCGATGCGGGCAGGAACTTTCGCACGTCGGAGCGGAGCGTGGATCGAATCTCTTCTTCGATCAGCGGCACAGCCAGAACCTGGAAGCGAAGGCCTTCGCGTCGGAACGGAGCCAGTGCAGAGTCGATCTCGTTGCGCAACGCTCTCTGACTGGCCTGAGTCTCAGTTTTCGCGCGGTACGTCACCGTGATGAGCGTATGCCTGCCCTCGGCTGCCACCATCACGTCGCGAATGAGCGGGTGATCCAGGCAAAAGCGTTTGAACGATTCGATGGCCTCCGGCGCGGTCAGACCGGTGGGCACCAAAGGCACCATTTCGAATCCCCATCCGCGGCGCACCGGCTTGACGGAGTGAGTCAGACTCTTCACGTCCTCGACGCCGGGCAGTTGCTGCAATGCGTCGCTCACGCGCCGGACGGCATTGATCCCGCGCAGGGAGAAAACCTCCGGGCATTCCAGGCTGATGACGACGACTTCGGAGTCTGCCAGGATTTGTCTGACTTTCTCATAGCTCGCGAGATTGCGCTGATCTCCTTCCAGCAAGACGCGGGTCTCGGAATTCACCTGGAACCTGGGAAGCAAAAGGAAGAGCGGCAGACAAATCACGACGGTTGCGGTTAGCGAGGCGCGGGGAAAGTCAAGAAAGGGATTCCAGGTGTGCCTGCTCACGGCGACCGTTCTAGCCGAGCTGGAGCAATCTCGCAAAGCCACTCTTGCTGCGAGGAGAGGGTGGGGCGACCAACGGTGGGGTGCAAAAGAGCCTCAAAAGGAGCAATAACGTCACGCGAAGCCGCCTGAATTTTTGAACGGTCCGGGCTGAAAGTTGTCCATTCCAGCGACCTGAAACACCGCCACCGAGTTAGAAGGTCCACCAGTCGCCGAGACAGTCATTTCAACGTGGATGGACCGCATGGACCGCAGCGTATCGATAACGGTTTGACTTGGTTTTTATGGAAACGTACATTGACGTGCCATGGTTGCTGCAGAAACCAAAACAGGGGCTGCTCCCGTTGGCACCGAATCGCCAGGTCGGTCTTTCTCCCTCTGGAAGGAAATCATTGAACCCGTGCGCCCCTTTTTGGATCGGGTGGCGGACCGCCTAGCGGACCAAGTGCACACCTTCGACCCTGAAATTGTCCCCTATGCGCAATACGCCCTGACCAACCAGGGCAAACAATTGCGCCCGGCGCTGGTTGCGCTCAGTGCCGGGGCGACTGGCCAGATCAACGATTCGCTGGTGACCGTCGCGGTCATCATTGAGATGGTACATCTGGCTACACTTGTCCACGACGATATCATGGACGAAGCGGAGATTCGCCGCAGCCGCCCGACTCTCGCGGCCAACTGGGGTAATACCATATCGGTCCTGGTAGGTGATTGCCTGTTCGCCAACGCGCTCCGGCTGGCGGCGGAGTTTCCAACGCCCGACATTTGCCGGGCGGTCGCTTCAGCGACGAACACCGTTTGCTCTGGTGAGATCCTCCAGACGCATCAACGCAGAGATTTTCGCTGCACCCGCGACCAGTACTTCAAGGTTATTGAAATGAAGACTGCGGAGCTGTTCGCCCTTTCTTGCGAGTTGGGAGCCGCCTTGGGCGGCGCCACGCGATCAGGCCAGGCCGCGCTGCGAAAATACGGTTTGGCGTTGGGGACCGCTTATCAGGTCTTCGATGACTGCCTGGACCTATTTGGAACTGAGGCAGTGGTCGGCAAGTCACTGGGGACGGACTTGGCTAGCGGAAAACTTACCCTGCCGGTGTTAGTCGTGCTGGAAAAGGGCAGCGCCGAGGACCAAGCCCGGTTGCGCGACTACGTTCAAAACTGGGAACCCGGCCTTTTGCCGCAACTTCAGACCCTGCTGGAGAAATACGATGCCCAACCCGCTTCCCAAGCCATCGTGGAAAGCTATCTCGAATCGGCCAAGCGCTCACTGCGGTCGATTTCGGAGTCACCCAGCCGTGCGGCGCTGATGTCGCTGGTCGATTTCGTAAAGCACCAGACTGAGCTGCTGGGTGGGCGAAACTAAACTATCGGCGTGCGCATGATTGACGCAGTTACGATCAATGCCCCCGTCAGCAAGCCGTCCATCGGACAAACCGAGGAGACGATGCTGGTCCGGCGCGCTCAGGGCGGAGATCTGGCCGCGTATGACGAGTTAGTTCGGCGCTATCAGGAAAGAATCTACGCCACGGTCTATCACATGACCGCAAACCATGAGGACGCGAATGACCTTGCTCAGGAGGCGTTCATCAAGGCTTATCATGCGCTGAAGACCTTCAAGGGGGATTCCAGCTTTTTTACCTGGGTTTACCGAATCGCAATCAACAAAACCATCAACTTTCTCAAACAACGGAAGAAGCGTCCGCAGATGAGCTTGAATGACCTGGATTTCAACGCCGAACATGATCCGGATTTGGTGGCGTTGATTTCGGAGAAGACTCCCCGGCGGGATCTGAACCTGTGCGAGCTCCAGGAGAAATTGAACGAAGCCATGCAGAAGCTGTCGCATTTACACAGGCTAGTTGTGACCTTGCACGATATCCAAGGTCTGTCGCACGATGAAATCAGCAAAATTATGGACTGCAATACCGGCACCGTCCGGTCCAGACTTTTTTACGCTCGACAGCAGTTGCAGGCTTACTTATCTGACTACCTCAAATGACCCATGAGTTCACCCAATCAAGAGTTCACAAAACTCGAGAAACTTCTCGCGTGTAAACGTTACGAACAGCCACCGCCGGGTTACTTCGATAACCTCCGGGACAAAGTCATGAGCCGGTTGGAAGCCGAAGATATGGTGGAGTACTCATCCTGGTGGCACTGGCTGATTGAGAAGTTTGACGCGCGTCCTGTCCTGGTGTGCGCCTATGGTGTCGCAATCTCCGGCCTGTTGCTAGGTGGGTTTCGTCTTTCTCAGGTGTTTGAAAGTGAAGTTGCGGCGACCTCGATTTTCAGCAGCCCCTGGCTGGCCGTAACTCCTGGGTCGAGTTCGGCTTACCTGGAAGATTTTGAGCAGAGCACAGCCCCGGAAGCGATCTTCACCTCGGTGACGTCTTTCTCGAAGCGTTCGCTGCCTGTATTCGGTGTAGATCACAACTCACCGCTGCTCAACGACGCCTCGGGTTTGCGTTTTACACCAGTAAACCCCTCCGTGAGCCCGCGTTGAGCGAACGAAGTTATCGAAGCTACGGCCGGATTACTCAGCCCGGTTGAACACCAGCGTAATCTGCGGGAGTGTGATCGTCAGGCGGTCCACCTCTGCACTTCCCTGACCGCCCAGTGATCGGCCTCTCTCATCCTGGAGTTTGACCTGATACTTGTCTCCTTCGCGTTGCCATGATCCCTGGCCTGAGTAAATCGGCTGCGGTGGCTCTCGGCTCGCGACGGGGGCTGCGGCTGGAGGGGGAGTGGGCGCGCCCGAGGGCGCGGATGGCGAACCTCCGCGACGTGTCAGGCCGTAGCGCTGCGCCATTTCAGGGGACATTTGGCTGCCACCCGACTGGTTCTGTGCTGCCGCGGCCGCGGCGGCGGCGGCCTGCGCTGCGGCTTGAGCGGCTTGGTTGAACTGATCACTCATCTCGACTTTCAAATTCACCTTGTTGTCGGTGGTCGCCATCAAAGTCACCGACTTAAGCGACTCCGTGAGAGTCCTCCTCAACGTCCGCATCTCCGAGGCCGTAAGGTTTGGGCGCTTTTTCCGTTCCTGCACCAGCGTGGAATAGAAATCCAGCTCCCAACGGCCAAGAATCTTCTCATCGTCGAATTTCGGTGATTTGCCTGTCTCCAGGTAATGCCGGAAATCTCCCAGGTCCTGTTGCAAGAGTTCCTGCACGATTTCTGGATTGTAAATAATGCTTTGCGTCTTGGCATGGCTGATGATTTGGGTGACATCGCCTTTGCTCAGCAGAAGGTTGTTGTACTCAACGTCGGTCGCGATGTCCTGGAATTCCTGGCGCTGGCCAAGCGACAGGAACGGTGGGTAATGCGAGACTCGACTGAGCAGAATCGGATTATTGTAAATCAACCCGATAATGTCGCAAATCTGGTAGTAGCTCGCTGGCATCCGATCGAAGGCCGACACACATTTCTCCAGGCCCGTATTCCGGAGGTCTTGCTTTCCGCGGCCCAAATAACGGAGGGTCATCGAACTCGTGTCATCCGAGACCACCTGGACCGCGAAATATCCGGCAATGTGAGTCACCAATCCGATCACGAACAGCCAGATGACCGCCATGGCCGTGCCCAGGCAAAGCCCCAGCGCTTTGTTCACGCGTTCCCAGCGAAGCCGAGCCAGATCCTCTTCGCGGTACTTGAAGTGAAGCGCCACTTTTCGGTGCACGAAGAATGAGATGCCAACGAAGATCAGGAAGATAATCAGGAAAGCCCAGATGGGCGGCCACACCACGCTCCAAACCGGATGTTTGATCCCGGCCATCGGGACAAACCGATTCAGAAGGGGCGCCAGAGGGAAGGCCAGGATCAATCCGAGGACCAATCCGAACAGCGAAATGGCTAGTCGAAGCGCGCCCTGGAGATACCCCAGTCCTCCGACGACAATGAAGAGCAGAATTGCAAGTGTCGAGACAAGCATGGGCAAAGACTAATCCTTCTGTTCGGGAAACGCACGCAAAAACTCGGCGGCCTTCATTGCGCGATTACGAGGACGAGAAAATTTGCGCGGCTGGCAACGATTTCGGGTGCTACTGATAGATTGAAAATCTGCGCCAGGGCGGTTGAAGCGCCAGTCCTCATTCGGCGAGGCGCCCTCTGTCCGAACCCCGGCAGACACCTATGCCCAATACCCCAGTTCTCTCAACGACACGTAATCGCGCGGACGTTCTTCCGTGCGCCGTCCGAGAATGATGTGGTCCAACACCTCAATCTTCAACAAGTGCCCGGCCCGAATCAAATCGCGAGTCACTTTGATGTCCGCGTCGGACGGAGTGGGGTCCCCGCTCGGATGATTGTGGGCGAGGATGAGCGCTGAGGCATTGGCCGCGATCGCCAGTTTGAACACTTCTCGCGGATGCACCAGAAGGGTGTCGAGAGTCCCCTGGGAAATATCCTCCATCCGGATGAGCCGCCGCCGCGTGTTCAGGAGCAAGACCTGAAAGTGCTCGACGTCATAGAGCCGGTTCGCTTCCCGCAGGAGGTCCGCGATGCGCTGGGGCGTGTCGAGCAACGGAGCTTCGCACTGAATTTCCTGCGCCATGCGCTGGGCCAGGACAAAGGCGCTCTTCAGCGCGATGGCTTTGTCGCGGCCTACCCCTTTGGTTTGCTTCAATTCATCGAGCGAGGCGCGGGCAAGGTTTTCCAGGGTCCCGAAGCGTTGCAGGAGCTGTTGCGCCACATCGAGCGCGGAGACTCCTTTGGTGCCGGTCCGCAGCAGGATCGCGATCAACTCCGCGTGGCTCAGAGATTCGGCGCCCTGCAAAGCCAGCCGCTCCCGCGGCCGCTCGCTGGCGGGACGGTCTTTGATCGGGATGTATTCGCTCCTTGCCAAGCAGCGCCATTGTGGGACGCCGACGAAAGTAATTCAAATGAAAAACAACGGCAGTGGCGGCAGTGGGTATACCGGGCACGCCAAGCATTTGTCGTTGTTCTCCACGCTGCCGCGTGCTATCCAAACTGCCCGAACCAACCACGCATCATGTCATACACTCGAAATCTCTCGCTGAGTTTGTGCTGCTGGGCCATGGCAGCGACCGCGGCACCGGCTGCGAATTCTCCCGAAGCGTCCTCCAGATTCTTTCGTTCCGACGCGGGAAAGAATTTCGGCGCGAAAGCCGGGCCGTTGCCCGACCGCCTGGACGCGCCCGGAGCATTGCGCTGGCGGCTGCCGGTCGATTCGGGCCATTCCACGCCGGTCCTGTGCGCGGGCAAGATCATTTTGACGACTTACCGGGACGCCGAGAAAGAGCTGGCCACCGTCGCCCTCGATCAAGAAACGGGCCGGTTGCTCTGGAAACAGGTCGTCCCCACCTCTCGCATCGAACCCGTCCATCGCACCGGGAATCCCGCCGCCGCCACGCCCGCGTTCGATGGCGAAAGACTCTACGTGTTCTTCGGGAGCTACGGATTGGTCTGTTACGACCTCGACGGCAAAAATCTCTGGCACCATGCTCTGGGGCCGTTCCAGGACGAATTCGGTTCGAGCAGTTCGCCCGTTCTGATCGATGACAAAGTCGTTCTCCAGGAAGATCACGACTTGAACAGTTTTCTCATCGCCATCGACCGGTCCACGGGCCAGATGGTTTGGAAAACGCCGCGCCCGGACGCGGTGCGGAGTTACTCGACGCCGACGGTCTGGACGGCGAACGGCCGCAAACAATTGTTGGTCGCCGGCGCGCTTGAGCTCGCTGGCTACGATCCGTCCAACGGCGAGAAACTCTGGTGGGTCAACGGCCTGGCCCGCATCGTAATCCCGATCCCCGTGGCGGATCAGGAGACGATCTACATGGCTTCCTGGTCGCCGGGTGGAGACGCCGGGGCGCGCATCGCGTTGGAATCGTGGGCCAGCGCTTTGGCCAAGTTTGACAAAAACAAAGACGGAAAACTGGCCAAGGCCGAGGTGGAAGACGCCCAGGTGCTGGACCGGTTTTTCCGGATGGACCTCGACCAGAGCGGCGATCTAATCCAAAAGGAATGGGACCGCCACGCGGAGGTTTTCCGCCAGGCGCAAAATGCCGTGCTCGCGTTGAAGCCGTCGGGCCGCGGCGATCTCACGGAAAAGGCGCTGCAATGGAAACATTCGCGAGGCGTGCCGTATGTCGCAACGCCGCTCCTGGACAATGGCATTCTCTGGATGGTCAAGGACGGTGGCATCGTGACCAAACTGGACGCCGCGAGCGGCCGCATGATGCAGGAAGAGCGCGTGCCGGGGATCGGCAGTTATTATGCGTCCCCTGTGACGGGAGATGGGAAGGTGTATTTCGCCAGCGAACTGGGCGTCGCCAGCGTCGTCGCCAACCAACCCGACTGGCGCGTGATCTCCTCGCACGATTTCAAGGAAAAGATTTACGCCACGCCCGTGATCGACCGCGACCGGATCTTTATCCGCACGGAGAAGGCGCTGTATTGTTTTCAAGGGAAAGCGGCGCGGAATTAAGGGCTGGCAAGTCAAGATGGCATTCATCACAGCCGGGTTTCGGGCCAGGGGTGGCGTTCTGGCAGCGGCAACTTAGGTTTTGAGCCTGCCTCAAACCGATACCGTAGAATTCCTTCAATCCGTTCGTGGTCCCGCCTGCCACACCGGCCACATCCTCCCGCCATTCGATCGTCACGAGTTCTTCCCCGGACGTTCCGATTTCGTAAGTGGTCCGATTGCCTTCAGCACTCCTGGACCAGAGGCTGCCCGTTTGTACTTCCAAATCAGGGCGCGCGGACTCTAAACGAATCTGGCCTGAAGCTCCGAGCACAACGGGAGTCTGCGCTCGTTTCTTTCCGTCATGTCTGGCGATCGGAACGCGATACCTAAGTGGTCCGTTTCGTAAATACGCTCACGTTCGTTGCGCCCAATTTGGCCTGGGGCAAGGCGCGACGAGCGAGCATCCCCCGCCAGTGGGGCTGTGACCGAGGAGCAACGCAGCCCCAGGCAAAATTC
>VHCZ01000165.1 GCA_016871535.1 Verrucomicrobiota bacterium | reverse complement strand
CGCTTAGAGCGTGTCCGAAAATTCCGCGGGGTCTTGTTTTCGCGCCAAAGGCCGGATGGCGAGGCGCGACGAAGGAGAATATCCTCCCTGGATCTTCGACTGAGGAGCAACGAAGCCAGGCGGCCTTTGGCGCGAAAACCCTCCGGGCGGCGGGTCTTTTGTCCGTGGCCTGCGTTGGCTCGGTCCTTACAGCCCGCGTTGGGGATGCTCGGACCTCGCCGCCTTGGCCACAGCCAAAATCCCTCGCCGCAGGACCCCGCGCAATTTTCGGACACGCTCTAACAGTTTTGTACCACCAAAAAGATGGACAAAAGAGCCGAGCGGGCGTTCAGAGGTTCAAAGTGAGAACGGGCGCCTGCGACTCGGTCCTCTTCGTTGCCTTCTGTTCAAATCAGGTTGTTGGCGGTAAGACTTCCCCATGTCGAAACCCACTGATATTCGCTGCACCGGCGCCCGGCTCTATTTTCTGCCGCTCACGCTTCGTGTGCCTCTCAAGTTTGGACTCGAAACAGTGACGTCGGTGACGTGTGCGCGCGTTTGCCTGCGGGTGGCCAATTCCAAAGGTCAGATCGCGGAAGGGTGGGGAGAAACACCGTTGAGCGTTTCCTGGGTGTGGCCGAGCGCGTTGCCCTACGAGGCTCGTCATGAGGCCATGAAAGGCTTCTGTCTTCTGCTGGCAGATCAGTGGCCGAGATTCGAGTTCGCCGGACATCCAATCGAGATCGGCCACGACTTCGTGGAGGAGCGACTCACCGCGCTGTTGAAAACGTTCAACGCGAAGCGGAAGAGTCACGCCTCCGGGAGCAGCCAAAGCCATGAGACTCCGACCTCCAAATCCGCACTCCGCGCTCCGCACTCCGCACTGGAGCCGATGCCGTGGCTCGCGGCTCTGGTGTGCAGCTCGGCCTTCGATCTTGCGTTGCACGATGCTTACGGCGCTTTGAATCAGGTTCCGGTGTATCAAACCTACAACGCGCGCTTCATGAACGCCGACCTCACTCACTACTTGACGGCGGCAAAGGGGAGCCGCGTTTCCTTTGCGGGACGTTACCCGGAAGACTATTTCGCGCGACCGAAGCTCACGCGGTTGCCCGCGTGGCATTTGATCGGCGGCAAAGATTTGTTGCGGGCGGACGAGTTGACGGGATCGGAACCGAACGATGGCTATCCCGTTTTGCTCACGGACTGGATCCGGCGCGATGGTTTGACCTGCTTGAAAGTGAAACTCCGGGGCAACGACGCGGCGTGGGATTATCAGCGGCTCGTCGAAGTCGGAAAGATCAGCCAGGAACACGAGGTGGTCTGGCTGACGGCAGACTTCAATTGCACCGTCACGGACCCGGCCTACGTGAACGAAATGCTCGATCGCTTGCTGGTCGAACATCCGCGCACTTACGCCATGATTCTGTATGTCGAGCAGCCATTTCCGTACGACCTCGAAGAAAATCAGATCGACGTCCACAGCGTGTCCGCGCGCAAGCCGCTGTTCATGGACGAAAGCGCGCACGACTGGCAACTGATCCGGCTGGGGCGCGCGCTCGGCTGGAACGGCGTGGCTCTGAAGACATGCAAGACGCAGACGGGCGCTTTGCTGAGTTTGTGCTGGGCCAAAGCTCACGGGATGACGCTCATGGTGCAAGACCTGACGAATCCGATGCTGGCGCAGATTCCGCACGTGCTCCTGGCCGCGCACGCCGGCACGATCATGGGCGTGGAAACGAACGCGATGCAGTTCTATCCCGAAGCGTCGAAGCCGGAGGCCGAGGTGCATCCGGGAATTTACCAGCGCCGCAATGGGCAAATCGATTGGGCCACGATCTCAGGGCCGGGCTTCGGTTATCGATTATCCGAGATCAAACGCGCCTTGCCGCCGCCGGCTACGGAGTTTGTCTCAATTTAACAGGAGGTTGAAACTGTAGCGCAGCCTTTTCAGGCTGCGGGTCCTGCGGGCTTTCCAGCCCGCAGTCAGCGACGGGCGACTGGAAAGTCGCCCGAACCAGCAGGCTGGAAAGCCTGCTCTACGTGCACCGGCCGCGATGCGCACTGCTCAAGAGCCAATCTTCGGGCCTGGAACAAAGCCCTGCGGTTACGGGATTCATTGTGGTGTAGTGGCAACAGCGATACAGATCTTCGTCGTCGCGGATCAAGTGATCGTAAGACTCGACTTGCCAGAAGCGTGTGCCCGTCCGATTCAAAAGGTGATTCGCTTCCCGCGCCGTAAAGCCTTTCCAACTTTGCAGAATCTTACTGAGCGTCCATCCGGGGTGCGGACGCACGACAACATGGACGTGATTCGGCATCACGACCCAGGCCGACAAATCGAAACGCGTGCCCAGGTGAAACGTGAGCGCACCAGCCATCAGTTCGCCGATTTCGCTTCGCATCAACCAACAATCGCCCTGGCCTGCATCAAGATACTTATCCACTCGCGATGAGTACCAGCGAAACAACTCTTCTTGTTCAAGCCACGTGAGCGGACGCTTAGCCGACCGCGCGTTCTGAATAATGGCTTCCCGTTCCGCTTTGAACTTCAGAAGGACTTCCCTCGGCAGTGTGCCAGCAAGCCGGAAGGTCACAAAATAGGAAGTGCTTTCCCGCTTCAGGTGCGGCAATACCCCGCGCGAGTGAAAACCGGCCCGCAGATTGTCTTGCCCAGATTCGGAATCATTAACCTCCATGCACATGTTTGTGCGCGAGCCGTCGCAAACGAGCAAGCAGGAAATTCCGGCGCTGAGTAGCGCAGCCTTTTCAGGCTGCGGGTCCTGCGGGCTTTCCAGCCCGCAGTCAGCGACGGGCGACTGGAAAGTCGCCCGAACCAGCAGGCTGGAAAGCCTGCTCTACGTGCACCGGCCGCGATGCCCACTGCTCAAGAGCCAATCTTCGGGCCTGGAACAAAGCCCTGCGGTTACGGGATTCATTGTGGTGTAGTGGCAACAGCGATACAAATCTTCGTCGTCGCGGATCAAGTGATCGTAAGACTCGACTTGCCAGAAGCGTGTGCCCGTCCGATTCAAAAGGTGATTCGCTTCCCGCGCCGTAAAGCCTTTCCAACTTTGCAGAATCTTATTGAGCGTTCATCCGGGGTGCGGACGCACGACAACATGGACGTGATTCGGCATGACGACCCATGCGGACAAATCGAAACGCGTGCCCAGGCGAGGCGCCAGGTATCTGTTTAGCGCTGGTAGGGACGGATTCCACTCCGTCCCTGACTAATCCTTGAGGCGTCTCTTGAAGGGAGAGGCGGTCAACGGAAACACCAGAAGCCTCCGTTGGTCCATCGTCTCTTCCTGGGTGGCGATCTGTCTCAAGGCTTGAGTTGGGACGAAGTGGAATCCGTCCCTACCACGCTAAACACGTACGGCGCCAGTCGGAGCGCGCGAGGGCGCGTGCGCCGTACGCCCCATTTCCGACCAACCGAATCGGCGTTGACAGGTAGCATGCCCGTCTCTAACTTCTGGCTGTAAATACCGAGCTTCAGCCCCGAATTTACGTTTCGGGGTTTTTTATTGAGAGCAAGCGCTGTTCAACAACATTATGGCGAATACGATTCTGGTCGGCGCCCAGTGGGGCGACGAAGGCAAAGGCAAAATCATCGATGTCCTGACCGAAGGCGCAGACGTCGTGGTGCGAACCCAGGGAGGCAACAACGCGGGCCATACCGTTTTCATCGGCACCAAGAAATACGTCCTGCACCTGGTGCCCTCCGGGATTCTCCGCGCCGGCAAACTTTGCGTGATCGGCAACGGCGTGGTCGTGGACCCCGTCAGTCTGGTGGATGAAATCAACGGGCTGGCGAAGCTGGGGATCAAAGTCGATGGCAACCTCCTGATCAGCGAGACGGCGCACGTGGTTTTTCCTTACCACCGCGAACTCGATGCGCAGCGCGAAATCCTCAAAGGCAAGAACAAGATCGGCACCACCAAACGCGGCATCGGTCCGGCCTACGGCGACAAAGCCGCGCGCACCGGTTTGCGGATGATCGACTTGATCAACCCGCCGCGCTTTGAATTGCTCCTCAAGCAAAAGATCAAGGAGAACAACGAAATCCTCAAGGCGTTCGGCGCGGTCCCGCTTTCGTTCAAGAAAGTCCATGCGGCGTATCGAGCGGTGGGGGACCGGCTTCGGCCCTTCGTCGCGAACACGGTGGTCCGACTGCACGAGGCCGCCCGGCGGAAGGCGAATATCCTCTTCGAAGGCGCGCAAGGGACTTTTCTCGACATCGATCACGGCACCTACCCGTTCGTCACGTCGTCCAATACGACGGCAGGCGGCGCGTGCACCGGTTCGGGGGTCCCGCCGAACCGGATGGACCGGGTCGTCGGCGTGATGAAAGCTTACACGACACGCGTTGGGGAAGGGCCGCTGCCGACGGAGAACGCCGAAATCGCGGACCTTCTGCACGCCATGGGCCGGGAATTTGGCGCGACGACAGGCCGGGCCCGGCGCTGCGGGTGGTTCGATGCCGTGGCCACGCGGCACGCCACGATGGTCAACGGGATCGACGAACTGGCCGTCACCAACGTGGATGGACTGGACAGCCTGGAAAGGATCCAGGTGTGCGAAGGTTATCGGTGCGGTTCCGCGCGGCTGGATTACGTTCCGAACGATATCGAGGTGTTCTCGAAGTGCGTCCCGATTTACCGAGAGTTTCCCGGGTGGAAAACGCCGACCACGCACGCGCGCGACTGGCGCGACCTTCCCGTAAGGGCGCGCAGCTATCTTAAGGCGATTGCGGAATTGACCGGCGCGAAACTGGGCATCGCCTCGGTCGGCCCGTCGCGGGAGCAGACCATCTTCGTGTGAGAGTTGAGAGCCAGTCGTTACAGCGTGCAGCGGGTTAAATGGGTTGAATGGTTAAATTCAATGGCGGAGCAGTGTGGCTCCGCGAAGTTCTCTGCAACACTCTCTGTCCCGCAGTTGCTGAAACTGCTCGCAACCTGCGATCAAGGCCTCCCTTCCACCCTTTAACTCATTTAACCCATTTAACGATGTAACTAACGATGTAACGTTTTAACGATGACCACGCCAGCCCCACATTTGAGCGAACAGGCCAAAGCGGTGCTGCCGGCGCACGTCGCAATTATCATGGACGGCAACGGGCGCTGGGCCAAGCAACGGCACCTGCCGCGCGTGGAAGGCCACCGTAACGGGGTGGAATCGGTGCGCGCCGTGGTCCGCGCCGCCGGCGAAGCGGGAATCAAATACCTGACGTTGTACGCGTTTTCCGTGGAGAACTGGAGCCGGCCCAAGGACGAGGTCGATACGCTGATGCGGTATCTGGCGCGATTTCTGAAAACCGAAATCGCGGAACTGAACCGCAGCAATGTGCGGCTGGAAGTGATCGGCCAGATTTACCGGCTGCCGGAATTCGTCCAGGAGCAATTGCAGAAAACCCGAACCGCGCTCGCGCACAACAACGGCCTCACCCTCATCCTGGCCTTAAGCTACGGGAGCCGGACGGAAATGGTCGAAGCTCTGCGCAGTATCGCGACGCGCGTCAAGGAGGGAGCGATCGAGCCAGCCGAGATCGACGAGCAAACCGTCGCGCAGCATCTCTACACGCGCCATTTTCCGGACCCCGATCTCCTCATCCGCACGAGCGGAGAGATGCGGCTGAGCAATTTCTTATTGTGGCAAACTTCGTATGCGGAATTTGTCGTGACGCCGACGTTTTGGCCGGATTTTCGGCGGGCGCAATTCTTTGAAGCGTTGGAGGAATACGCGCGGCGCCACCGCCGCTTCGGGCGCCTGTAGCCCACACGCAGTCGTTAAAGCGTCAGAGCGTTAAATGGGTTAAATGGGTTAAATGGGTTAGATCGTTAAATCGGTTTTCAATCTCTGTTATCTCTGTTTCGTCGATGGGGAGCGCGCGTCCCGCGTTCTGTGCTCGGCGTCGTATGTGTTTAGCGTGGGTAGGGACGGATTCCACTCAGTCCCAAATCAGACATCGAGGCAGACTGCCGCCCGGGAGGAGACGATGGGCCAACGGAGGCTCCTGGTTTTTCCATCGTCCGTCTCTCCGTTCAAGGGACGCCTTCAGGATTAATCAGGGACGGAGTGGAATCCGTCCTACCAACGCTAAACACATACTCTGCGCTCCCCAATCTCGCCTGAAATCGCTCCGGCTAAGCTGAAACCCGGGCGAGGGCGGTCAGTGTGATGCGAAGGTCCCGGATCTGTTCTTCCAGTCGCTCCCGTTCCAGGAGCAGAGTTTTGCCGGCTTCGACGCCCAGGACACAGATTCTCGCCGCGGCGCAGACTTCGATGGTCTGCGGACCGACGCAGGGAATGTCGAAGCGCAGGTCGTGCTTTTCCTTCGCCACCTTAACCGCCACGGCACCACCCTCCTGACCGGCCAGTTCGCCGCCGCGCTTGAGGCAGGCGTCGGTTCCTTCAAAGCCTTCGACTGCCAGGACCGTTCCGTTTTTGACGACGACGGTCTGGCCGATCTCGAGCCGGGAGATTTCCTTGGCGATGCGAAAACCGAACTCCAGGTCGGAGCGGTGCGCGGGCGCGAGATCAGGTCCGAGGCGGAAGCCCGCCTTCGGCATCACCGGCGCGAGCCACGGCGTCGGTTCGATCAGTTCGATGCCTTCCTTTTTCAGTTCATCCGCAATGGCGCCAAAAATCGTATGCGCATTCTTTTCTTTAAGTTTGAACAACATGGCCATCGCGCGGAAGTCAGGCCGAATATCGAAAAGACTCTTGGGCGCGATTTGCCCGAGCATGACGCAGCGACTGACGCCTTGCCGTTTGAACGTTTCGATCAATTTGCCCAGTTGCCCGACTTTGAGCCAGACGATGTCGTCCACCAACGACGCCAGCGCCGGATCGGTTTCACCGTCGAAAGCGACGGCCACGAGCCGCCTGGCGCCCAATTCTCGGGCGTGCCGGGCGAAAATCATGGGGAGCGAGCGATTGCCCGCGATCAAACCCAGGGTATGAAGTTCAGCCATCAGCTTTTGAGTGGACCATAGCCAAGCCTCGCGGAGCAGCAATTCTGATTTTGGCGGCAGGCTCACCCCACGAGCTGCTTGTGGTCCCGGCTTTAGCCGGCTTTAGCCGGTTTTCACCCGTCGGCTGGTTAAAACCGGCTAAAGCCGGGACTACATGCAGCTCGCCCGTTGAAACCAGGAAAAAGCTGTGTTCCCTCAGTTGAGGTGGGGCATCCTCGCGAGTCAAATTAAATTAATCGAACTCTGAGACGGACAGGCTCGGCAGGAGTACCACAGATTACACGGATCACACGGATAAGATCGCTTCTCGATCCGTGAAATCCGTACAAAAACGTACAAAAAGCTTCGCTTGACCGTGGCCAGCGGGGGGTATAGTGACGTGAGGAAGCGTTGAACTCGTTCGCATCGTAATTTCGAGAGCGGCCATTGGTCCGTCGTCCGTGGGCTCATGATTTGGTCCCGCCTTGAGATACACCTGGGCGTGGTTGGCCTAGTGCGGTAATCGCGATGGGGTGGGTCAGAACGCTGCCTGGAACGGATGGATTTCAATACTGACAAGGCCGCGAACAGCACGGTGACATCAGACCAAATCAGAATTCCGGTCTGGGCGTTCTGCATCGCCGCGCTGGCTTTTCAGGCATCGAACCGATCTGCCACGATCCAACCGCCGCCTTTGACCCGCACGGAACAGATCCGTCAGCTCACGCCAGACCAGGCTGCGCAACGATTGCCAGTCCGGATCGAAGGGATCGTGACCTATAGCGACCCGGACAACGGGTTCGCGCCATTCCTGGTGCTTCAAGACCAAACGGGCGGCGTGGGCGTCGTGCCGCGGCCGAACCAGATCTTTCCTGAAGCAGGCCGGAGAGTGGCGCTGGAGGGCGTGGCCGAACCGGGCAAGTACTGGCCGTTCGTCGATCAAGGGATCCTGGAAGATTTAGGCCCTGGCCCCATGCCTGCGGCCCTGCGGCCAGCCGGAGAGCAATTCCCGAACTGCTCACCGGGAACTACGACAGCCTGAGAGTGGAGGTCGCGGGAGCCGTTCGTTCTCTGGTGGAACGCAATGGGCGATTGGAATGCGACCTGGCCCAGATTATCGCGGGCATTTCCAAAATGCTCCAACGGTTGCTGGGCGAGAACATCGTGCTGGAAAGCCGCTATCCCTCCGTGCTTCCCGCCATCTGCGCCGACGTCGGAATGGTGGAGCAAATTATCCTCAACCTGGCGGTCAATGCGCGGGACGCCATGCCCCAAGGAGGCCGGTTGACCCTTGCCGCTTCTGCCGTGACGCTTGACGCCAGCGCGGCCTTCCGGAACGCCGAAGCCCGCGCCGGCCGCTTCGTTTGTCTCAGCGTCGCCGACACCGGCTGTGGCATGGACGCCAAAACTCTGAGCAAGATATTCGAGCCGTTTTTCACAACCAAAGAAGTCGGGAAGGGAACGGGTCTGGGATTGTCCATGGTGTACGGCCTCGTCAAACAGCATCGGGGCTGGATCGAGGTGGCCAGCACCGTCCGGAAAGGATCCACTTTCCAGGTGTTTTTCCCGGCCCACGACGATGCCATCGCCGAAGATTTGGCCGAGAAGGAAGCGCAAAGAACAGTGGCCGGAGGCCACGAGACGATTTTGGTGGCTGAGGACGATCCCGCTTTACGCCGGCTGGCGTTGCAGGTGCTGCGCCGGTGCGGCTACCGCGTATTTGAAGCTCGAACGGGCCAGGAGGCCTTGAGCCTCTGGGAACTCCATGCGGGCGAGATCGATCTGCTGCTCACGGACATGGTCATGCCCGAAGGAATCAACGGACGCGAACTGGCCGAGCGCTTGCGCCGCGACAAGGACCACTTGCCCGTGATTTACACGAGCGGGTACAGCATGGACGCGATTGGGCCGGGATTTTGTGTTGAGCGAAGGCGTCGCGTTGCTGCCCAAACCGTATCAACCGTCAACCCTGGCGCGGGCCGTCCGTTGCTGTCTGGATGGGCCGGTGCGTTTGGGGGGAAGCTGAATGAAGTTGCCCCTTTCCCGGGAACCGGAGCGCCGAACTCCGATTCGGCGCGAGGACCGAGTGTCGCCGAAACGCGCCGGATCGGAGACCGGCGCTCCGCACACCAGGTTCAAGGGCCGTGCGCATGGCTCGAAGGCTATGGAAGCTTCCCATGCACTTGGTAGGGACGGATTCCACTCGGTCCCTGACCAATCCTTGCGGCGTCAAGTGAATCGAGGAGTGACGATGGAGCGACCCGATGCCTCGGTCGTCCCACCGTCACCGTTCTGGCAGTCGTTTACCCCCAGGTTTAATCAGGAACGCGGTGGAACGCGTCCCTACCAGTTCATGGTTCCAATGCGCGCTTCATTGACCGTGGCTCCCCACGAACCTGATTCAACCACGGATTACACGGATAGCACGGATAAGAGCGCTTCTCCATCCGCGAAATCCGCGAAATCCGTGGTGCAAGAACTCTTTTCGTGCCTTTGTCGCAAACTTTGTCGCGAACTTTGTTGGATTTTTGAGCAAAACAGGCCTGTTGGACAAAGGCTGCGACAAAGTTTAGGACAAAGTTTACTTTTTGGGACAAGCTCTACAGCTCGCTTCGGGGATGCTCCCGCGCCCGCGCCTCGCCCCAGGCCAAAAGCGGCGCAACGCATGTATCGAGAATACTTCGTCTCAGTACTAGCGTTGACGACGGCGATGCAAGTCCTCGAACTTTCGGCCGCCGAAGCAGGACGGTTCATCGCCAGTGTCAGTGGTTACGTCCTGGATTTCGAACATCTCCTTCCCCCTCGCCCTGTCCCTCTCCCTCAGGGAGGGGGGAATCGGCATGCCGCGCTGGGAGAAACCCTCGTCGCTCGACTTCTCGGAATGCAGCGGTCAGCGCTCCCTCCCCACGAACCTGGTTCAACCGCGGATAACGCGGATGGCGCGGATAAAACCCTTTCCCATCCGCGAAATCCGCGAAATCCGCGGTTAAGAAATCAGTTCAGGGGTTCAATGCGCGAAACTTCTTCGGAGAATTCTCTCGCCAAGGGAGAGGGCTGGGGTGAGGGGGAAGGTGACCAGACACCCAAGAAGTTCGCCGCTGGAATCGGCGGGGAACCAGGAGGACGAGGATATCGAGTCCGGCTCCACGGCGTCGTGACTTATGCCAACGACGGCTGGACCGCTTTGCTGATCTCACTCGGCGTGCTGGGTGCGCTGGGTCTCGCCGCAATCGGATGCGCCATCGTGCTGAGAAAGCGTGTGGGCCGCCAGACGCAGCAGCTCCGCGATCGTCTGGAGCACAAGACTTCGCTCGAACGGCGCTACCGCGACCTGGTGGACAATGCCACGGACATCGTTTACACGCACGGCCTCCAGGGCAACATCACGTCGTTCAATCCCGCGGGAGAACGGATCACCGGTTACTCGCCCGAGGAAGCCGTCCGCATCAACATCTCGCAACTGGTCGCTCCGGATCAGGTGGCGCTGGCTCGCGAGATGACCGCCCGCAAGATTCGGGGCGACCCGGTCACTGTTTATGAACTGGATCTCATAACCAAACGCGGAAGGAGGGTCACCGTGGAAATCAGTTCCCGGCCCATTCTCGAAAACGGAAAAGTCGTCGGCGTCCAGGGGTTTGCCCGCGACGTGACGGAGCGAAAGCGCGCTCAACGCATTCTCCAGCAAAGCGAGGAGCGGAAAAAAGCGATCCTGGAATCCGCGCTGGACTGCATTATCACGATCGACCCGGACGGCCGCATCGTCGAGTTTAACCCGGCCTCAGAGAAAACCTTCGGCTATTCTCGAGACCAGGTTCTGGGAAGGCCGCTCACCGCGTTGCTGGCTCTGGGCGGCATTCGCAGACCTTCGCGGGAACGCACTTCTCAGGACTCTTGCCCTGAACCTCAAGGTAGGGCGAGCCTGTCCCCAGCGAGCCGAACCGAACGTGCTCCAAGTCCGGCGAGCGGCTCGCCGGGACGAACTCGCCCTATCGGCGATGAGTTCATGGACGGTGAGAAGGCCTGCGAGGACCAGGAAACTTTCCATGAACGGAACCCCCTCACCCCGTCGCTCTCCCCCGGTGGGGGAGAGGGTGTCCGCAGGACGGGTGAGGGGGATTCCCAACAGTTCATGGGCCGCGTGCATGGTTCTGAAACCAAGGAAACTTACCATGTGTTTCCGGGCGGTGAGGCGCTTCCCTTGGGCGTGAGGATGGAGGTCGCCGCGCGCCGGTTAGATCAGACGGAGTTCCCGGCCGAACTGGCGGTCACACGTCTGGATTCGACGGGCGCTTCGGATTTGACCGTGTTTCTGCGCGACATCAGCGAACGCCGGCGCGCCGAAGCGCGGACGATGGCGTTCGCTCATGTTCGTGCCGATTCGGCATCGGCTGAAAGTGGTCGGGGTCCTCTCCATCCAGAGCTACCAACCGAACGCCTACGATCGCGAAGCGCTGGCGATCCTCCAATCGCTGGCGGATTTGTGCGCCGGAGCCATGGACCGGATTCAAGCAGCCGCGGCCCTGGGCGAATCCGAAGAGCGTTTTTCGAAAGCCTTTCGTTTGAGTCCGTTCCCGATCAACCTTTGCACTCTGAAGGAAGGCCGCTATGTGGATGTGAACGACGGTTTCCTGCGCCTGCTGGGTTACCGCCGCGAGGAAGTCATTGGCCGAACTTCGCTGGAATTAAGCGTCTGGGCGAACCCCGCCGATCGCTCCGTCATGGTGAACCGCGTTTTGACGGAGAAATCCGTCCGAGACATGGAAGTGGGCGTGCGGACGAAGAACGGCGAACTGCGGCAAGTCCTGGCCTCTTTCGAAATCATCAACCTGGGGACCGAGCCGCATTTGATCGGCATCAGTTACGACATCACGGACCGGCTTCAGTTGGAAGGCCAGTTGCGCCACGCGCAGAAAATGGAGGCGGTCGGCCAACTGGTGGCCGGCATCGCGCACGATTTCAACAACATCATGACCATCATTCAAGGCCACGCCAGCCTGGTGTTGGGATCGCCTGGCCTCGGCGCGGACATGCTTGAATCACTTCAAGAAGTGTCCAAGGCCGCGGACCGCGCGGCGAACTTGACCCGCCAACTGCTGACTTTCAGCCGCAGGCAAATGATGCAGCTCCAGCCGCTCAATTTGAACGACGTCGCCAGCCAGATTCTCAAAATGCTGACCTCGGTCGTGCGGGAGGACATCGCATTGGAATGCGCGCTGGAGCCGGGCTTGCCGAGCATTCCAGCGGACCTCGGAATGATGGAGCAACTGATTATGAATCTGATCGTCAACGCCCGCGACGCGATGCCGAGTGGCGGACGGTTGTTCGTGAGCACCCAAACCGTCGTGATCGACGCGCACGAGATCCATCACCATCCCGAAGCGCATCCGGGGAAATTCGTCCGCCTCACCGTCAGCGACACCGGCTGCGGCATGGATGCCGATACGCTGGGGCGGATTTTCGAGCCGTTCTTCACCACGAAGGAAGTGGGGCGCCGAACGGGCCTGGGGCTGGCCACGGTCTATGGCATCGTCAAGCAGCACCAGGGCTGGATCGAGGTGAAGAGCGAGCCGGAGAAAGGTTCGACCTTCCAGGTGTTCTTGCCCGTCACGCCGCGTGAAACAGGCTGTTGACCAAGTAGCGCAGATTTTCAATCTGCTGTATCGCCGATTTCCAATCGGCAGGGCGCCGGCAAGTCCCAGCGGGCTCGGACTGGGAGACGCCCCGCAGAATACAATTCTGCGATACGGCAGAGTGCAACTCTGCGCTACGAGCTTTGTCGTCCATCCCGCGGACCAAGCAGTACGAGCAAGCGCCTGAATCTTGCCTCCGTCCTGCCCGATGAGCGGGCGGTTGAAGTTCTCACGCCGCCGGTTTCTCACCTCCACCACGAGAGCCGCCGGCGGACTTGCTCTGCCAACCTTCGGCGCGGCAACTCCAGAAAAGGCCCTGATCGCCGTCACCTTCGATCTGGAAATGTCCCGCAACTTCCCGCGCTGGGAAGACCGGGAATGGGATTACGCGAAAGGGTTGCTCAACGAGGAAACCAAGCAGTATGCCCTCGAAGCCGCCCGACGCGTCAAAGCCCGCGGCGGCGTCATCCATTTCTTCGTCGTGGGCCGTGTGTTCGAGCAGGAGGACAGGGATTGGTTGAAGGAACTGGTGCGGGAAGGTCACATCCTTGGCAACCACACCTACGATCACGTCAACGTGCTCGCGCAGAAACCGGGAGAGATTCAATTTCGCTTCCAGCGGGCCCCGTGGCTCATCGCCGGGAAATCCACGGCGCAAGTCATTCGCGAGAACATCCAGCTTTGCACGGACGCCCTGAAGCAGCGCCTCGGCATCGCGCCGGTTGGTTTTCGCACGCCGGGCGGTTTTGCCAATGGCCTGCACGAGCGGGTGGACATTCAGCGGATGTTGCTCGACCTGGGCTTCAAGTGGATCAGTTCCAAATACCCGGCGCATCCCTACGGCCAGCCTGGAACGGCGCCGACGCCCGAGGTTTTGGAAGGCATCCTCAAAGCTCAGCGCGCGGCGCAGCCGCTGGCCTATCCGAGCGGACTGATCGAGGTCCCCATGAGTCCGATCAGCGACGTCGGCGCATTTCGCAACGCACGGTGGAAACTGGGGCATTTCCTTCAGGCCATCCGGTTGGGTGTCGAGTGGGTGATTGAACACCGCGCGGTGTTTGACCTGCTTTGCCATCCCTCGGTGCTCTGCCTGATGGACCCGGAGTTCCGCGTCCTCGAAACGGTCTGCGACCTGGCTCGCAACGCAGGCGACCGCGCCGCGCTGGTGAGCCTGGAGACGATAGCTGAGCGGTTGCGCGTCGGCGAAAAGCGCGGAGTGTGATCGCCAAGGGGCTGAGCCGTGGCACCGAGAAGCGATGGTCCATGAATCGGCAGTTCACCGCCCAGCAATTCTCATTTTGACCCGCATGTAGTCCCGGCTTTAGCCGGCCAGCGCACAAAACCGGCAAAGCCGGGACTACGTGCGAGCTTGCGCGCTCCCGTCTGTCGCCAAAAATGAGAATTGCTGTTCACCGCCGCCCCACAGAGGTATCCTCTCGGTTAAGGCAGTTAA
>VHCZ01000164.1 GCA_016871535.1 Verrucomicrobiota bacterium | reverse complement strand
CGAAGGCGTCGGCGAGGCTCAATTTGAAGCGGGCTTTGAAATCGGCGGCGGTGTCGGCCAGCGCGCGGTCGGCCGAATGAAAATCGATGGGCGCCGCCTGCAACTCGGAGGCAATCGTCGCCCAGGCTTGGTCCCCATCTTTGCGCCGCACGATGTATTGCACTTCAGCGTAGTTGACCTCGGTCATGTGAACCGGTTGGTCGCGCTGCCCCGCGCGCTCAAGAATTTGTGCCACGCCCTCTCCACCCGGTTCATCCCGCAACAGCGCGAGCAACGCGTAGCTATCGAGAACCTGTGCTGCGGGCATCCTTGGCCTCCTCCAGTTCGTGCTCCTGTCGCTTGTGCGCCGCCCATTCCTCAGCCAGCGGCTTGTCCCCGGGCTTGCGCTTCAAAATTCCCTTGAGCCGGCGGATGGTCACTGAAGTCACCGGCTTCAGAAGAATCCCATCGGGCGTGGCCCGCACAACCGCTTTGGTGCCGTCCTCGATGTGAAATTGCTTTCGCAGCCAGGCGGGGATGACAACCTGGCCCTTGGTGGTGAACCAGACGGCGTCGGTTCGAATCGCTGGAGTCATGGCTGAAAAGCTGACATAGCTTTAGAAGTCCGTCAATAATGTATTTGTAGGATATTGAGTCCATAATCCTACAATAAGGCTGTGAGGCTGACTTCTGTGGGTCAACTTTGCGGACCTGAAGGATTGGCTTCGGGCAGCGCGAGACTCCGTCTTCGCCAGTTGGCTGCGGCTGCACACTCGCGAAGACATCCACAAGTTTATCAGTGATTCTGTCCTCGTAGCGCAGAGTTGCACTCTGCGGTATCGCCGATTTGCAATCGGCAGCGCGTCGGCAACCCTCAGCGCACCCCAGCCAGCCGGCGCCCCGCAGGATGCAATCCTGCGAGACAGCAGATTGGAAATCTGCGCTCCGGGGCACTGACCGCGCGCCCTAATGGGCGACAACTTGTGGATGCACCGGCGAAGACGGAGCCCGTCGAAAAGGAATACCAATTTCCGGCGCGCGGCCGTATTTTCGGCGTGGTTGCGAAGCCGTAATGGACCAAGCTCTTCAAACCACGAAAGACACGAACGGTATGAAATCTGAGCCGGAAGCCGCCCACGCACCGCGTGGACGTGTTGTTTCACGAACCGCTTCCCCTTTCGTGCCGCTCGTGTGTTGCGTGGTTTCCACTGCACTTCTGAGAATGAACGTTTTCGGCAAGACATCTCGGAGGCTTCTCGCTCTGGGCGCCGCCGCCTTCCTCCCTTCAATCCACGGCCAGGACGCCGGAGAATTGGTGTTTGACGCGCTGCCGCAGGCGCAGTTTCGCCTCGAAGGGATGGCGGGAAAGCGCGTGGCCGCGAACACCGCCAACTGGCTCCTGTCCGCGCCCATCGCCAATCCGGGAATGCTGGAAATGTTCCGCCTGCGCGACCGCAAGCCCGTTCCCAAGCTCGTTCCCTGGGCCGGGGAATTTGCGGGAAAATATCTCATCTCCGCCGTCCAGGCTTTGCGCCTGACCAGCGATGCAGAACTCAAGAAGCTCGCCGGCCAGTTCGTCAACGACCTCATCGCGCTCCAGGCCGAAGACGGCTATCTCGGCCCGTTCCCCAAGGAGACGCGCCTGAAAGGCAACTGGGATTTGTGGGGCCATTACCATTGCATGCAAGGGCTGTTGATGTGGCACGAAGCGACCGGCGACACGAACGCGTTGAAATCCTGCCAGCGCGCCGCCGATCTCGTGTGCGCCACATTCCTGGATTCAAATCTCCGCGTGCGCGACGCCGGGTCGCCGGAGATGAACATGACCATCATCCATGCGCTCGGCCGGCTTTACCGGCTCACGCGCCTGCCGCGCTATTTCCGCATGATGCAAGAGATCGAGAAGGATTGGGAATCCGCTGGGGATTATCTCCGAACCGGCCTCGCGGGCGTCGAATTCTTCAAGACGCCGAAGCCGCGCTGGGAAAGCCTCCACGGCTTGCAGGGATTGATCGAACTTTACCGCATTACGGGGGATGCCCGTTATCGGACGGCGTTCACGAATCACTGGTGGAGCATCCGGCGCTGGGACCGGCGCAACACAGGCGGATTTTCTTCGGGCGAACAGGCGACGGGCAATCCGTATGCGCCCACCGCCATCGAAACTTGCTGCACCATCGCCTGGATGGCGCTGAGCATCGACATGCTGCAACTCACGGGCGATCCGGTCGCCGCCGATGAACTGGAACTGTCGCTGTTCAATGGCGCGTTGGGAGCGCAGCATCCGACCGGCCGCTGGTGGACTTACAACACCCCGATGGACGGCGTGCGCGAAGCGTCGGCGCACACGATCGTGTTTCAGGCGCGCGCCGGGACGCCGGAGTTGAACTGCTGTTCCGTCAACGGGCCTCGCGGGCTGGGTTCCGTTTCCGAATGGGCCGTCATGCGCGCGCCGGACGGGCTGGCGGTGAATTACTTTGGGCCGATGTCCTTTCAAGGCAAACTGCGGGACCACACGCCCATCGCGCTGCAAATCGAAACGGATTATCCGCTGTCAAAGCGGGTCGAACTCCGCGTCGAACCGCTGGCCTCGCGCGAATTCACCCTGCGCCTCCGCATCCCCGCGTGGTCGAAAACCACGACTGTGCGCCTCAACCGCTCCGCCTCGACCAACGCCGTGGCAGGCCGCTACCTGGAGTTGAATCGGCGGTGGAAGGCGGGAGATCGCGTCACGCTGGATTTCGACCTGCAACTGCGCGCGCTGCCCGGCGAACGTGAGGCAGCCGGAAAGGTCTCGCTTTATCGCGGCCCCCTGCTGCTTGCTTACGATCAAAAGTGGAACGACTTCGACGACGACGCGATCCCGGCCCTGGATTTGCCGAAACTCGCCGAGGCCAGAGAAGTGTCCCTCCGCAAGAAGGAGGAGAAGGACCTGCTGTTGCCCTGGATCATTCTGGAAGCGCCCGCGCAGGGCGGCCAGGTGATCCGGTTGTGCGATTTCGCCAGCGCAGGCGCGGCAGGAACGCGCTATCGGTCGTGGCTGCCGGTGATGGGCGCCTCAGCCGGGCAAACTCGGTGACACGCAGCGTGCGGCGGAACCAGGCGAAGCTGCAATCAAACGGAGCGCGGACAGCCATGGCCGCGCGCGAAAGCACGCGCTCATCGTTTTCCAGGAACATCTGGAAAAACGGCACGAGTTGGGAGGGATACGAAAACAATCCGCCATCAGGCGCTGAATTCGTGATTTTCACCGCCGGGTTGAATCGGAAGACCGTTTCGCGCTGGCCCTGTCGCCGCCCGTAGATCACCGCGACGCGTTTCGCCTCCGCGGGTGACGGCGCGTAAGTGGTGTCGCTCATTCTCAGGGGATCGAGAATTCTTCGCTTCACGAAAACGTCGTACGGCTGGCCGGAGACGGCTTCGATCACGCGGCCCAGCGCAAACAGGGCGGAGTTGGAATATTCAAGTTTGCTCCCCGACTTGAACCGCAATTGGCTCCGCGCAATGGTTTGCACGATCTCCGGCAGCTCTTGCTCCAGCCAGAAGTCGTCCAACGGCCCGCCGATCGGCCAGGCGGAACGGCGCGTCGGTGGATTCGGCACGAGACCGGACGTGTGAGACATGATCTGGCGGATCGTGAAAGCGTGGTGAACGCCATTCGTGTCGGTCTGGGCGCGGAATTCCGGCAAGTATTTCTCGACGGGATCATCGAGCGCGATTTTCCCGGCGTCCACGAGCGTCATCGCCGCTGCGACCGTGACGGGTTTCGTGATCGACGCGATCCAGCACAGCGTGTTGGTCGCAAACGGAATGTGGTTCTCGAGGTCGCTCAATCCGCGAGCTTCGTGCCGGATCACTTGTCCGTGGCGAGCGACCAGCGCGATGTAACCGGGCACTTCGCCCTGATCGACCGCGTCGCTCAGGATCTGGAACGCACCATCGAGTTTTTCCCGGCCGTGCTCTTGCCCGACACCAGCGACGACGAGGCAAGCCAGGATGGCGAGCTTGTGCAGGCAGAGCGGATATCCAATCCGCGTCCATCCGATGAACTGATCGTTAGATCGGGCCGGAGGCCGGCGCTCCGTTTCATGGATAGCCGCCAAACCCGATGGGCGCGCATTGGGACCATGAACTGTGGCGCAGACATTCCTGTCTGCGGGTCGGCGGGACTTTCCAGTCCCGTCCAGCGGGCGACTGGAAAGTCGCCCAAACCAGCAGGCTGGAAAGCCTGCTCTACGACCGAGTTCATGGAAAATGCGCATGGCTCTGCAACCAAGGCTCCTCTCTATAAAGCCGAGCGTCGAACTCCGAATCACGCCAGGTCGGAGACCGGTGCTCCGCACGGAACGTGTCTTGTCAGGCTTCACACCTTCAATAAAGCCCGCGCCTCCGCCACGCCGGGGGCCGAGCGGCCAAATTCGCTGGCGGTGACTCGCGCCAACGCGACGAGATGCCGCCACCGGTACGCCGCCCGCGTGGAGGCGAATTCCTCCGAGACCGTGCGATAGAATTTTTCGGCGTGCAGCGCCCCATCCTCGCTAATCGCGTATCGCAGCATCAGATCGAACACCGGCCTCGGCGCATGGCCCAGCTCGCCGTAACGATGAATGATGGCGCTGGCTTTGCCCTGGAGATTGCCGCGAATAGCTTCGTCTGCCTCGCGCAGGAGCGTGTCGGGATCGGTCGATTTGACCTCATTCAGATGCCGGGGAATCGGCAGCGGTTGCCAGTTCAGAAAATCACCGCCGCGCGCCGTGCGATCCAAAGCGACTTGATACGCGCCCAGAATAAGGCTCGCGAAACAATTCCGGGCATTGCTGACTCGCGCCATGTTGCGCCAGGCGTTGGCCGAGTCGCAGGCATGGACGCCGATGGAATCGCCGTGAACGCTGCCCGGTGGTTTGCCGGCCACTTCTTCGCGTGGCGTGCGGCCCTGGTCGCGCAAAACAAGCTGATTCGCCGCCAGCGTGACGGCTTCACCCAAGTCCGCGGCGGACATGCCTTCGGCGAGCGCGGCAGCAGCAGCGGCAGCGGCTTGTTCCGGCGTGGATTTGAAAATCGTCTGGCTCATCTGCTCGACCCAGCCATCGTCGGCTTTCCGATCTCCCGGGGAGCGGCCCAGGAGCTTGTGTTCTTCGATCAGCTTCGGCAGCAGGCTGCGCGGTTGGTCCCACGCTGAGGTGCGCGGCCAGGATTCGGCTTTGACACAGTAACGGACGGACTGGCGGAGGAGTGTGTGCGCCTGTTCCTTGCCGATCAACCCCAGCAAATCCCACGCTCGATACGGCAGCACGACGCGATGGACTTCGGTGTTGTCCTGCACCGCAAACAACAGCGCGTTGAAAGCTTCGTTCGCGTCCTTTTCGGCAATGGCAGCGAAGGTTTGCTCGGCGGCGTCCACGTCTTTGCTCCGCACCACGCTCCGCAGAACCGCGCCGTCCGGACAATTCTCAGACATCCTTCCCAGTTTTACCGCGTGGAGGATTTCTTCTTGCCGCCCGCCGCGCTCCTGAATCCGGTTGGTATTTCGGTAAAATACTTTGAAGACAGGGAGCGGCTGCAACTCGGTCGGCAGCTCCTGCGCCATGTGGAGCGCCGGGGCCAAAGCCATCATGGTGTGGAACCCGACGTAATCCTCGCCCCCGAAAGTGCGCGCGTTGGCCAGCGCCGCGGCGGCGGTCAATCGCCGCAAATCCACGCCGGAGCGCAATTGCTCGGTCAAAGCGGGCAGCAAGCGGCTGACCGGCGTTTCCTGCATCAAGCAAACCAGTGGTTCCAGGGAACCGAACGAAAGTGTGTCGGCGATTTCCTCGGCGACGACGGACGCCAATCCGAGTTCGCGTGCGACTTCGGCCCCGACCGTCGCGACCAACATGCCTCGGCCGACATCAGCCAAAAACCCCCGGCGTGTGCTTGGTGTATTCTTGGAAGCAGTCTCCTTTCGGATGAGTTGTTGAGCCATGTTCCAACTCATACGCCGACCCGAAGCATCGTCAAGGGATTTGGGGATGGGGGGACGGGATCCCCTCTGTTGAGGTGGGGCGAGACTCCTGCCGAGCCAATGCCATCGAACAAAAGCTCGGCGGGAGCCTCGCTCCACCGTCGTCAACCAACTGAGGGGTTCACTCAGGGAAATAGCAGAAAGCGACCGTCGCGCAGAACAACGCCTGCGGCTCCATTGCCGGGGCTGGTTTCCGAACCTGGCTTTCCTTCGGGCCGCCCTTTGGCGTCGTAGAGTTGCCAGCCCAACACGTCCTTGTTCTTCCAGGCTACGAGCGTCGTGCCGTCGGCGGCACTCAACGCTAAAATGCCCGTGCGCATTCCGTTTGTTCCAGGGGTTTTGATTTCTCCGGGAGGCAAGACCTTGCCCTCCTGGTCCAGCTTTGCGAAATACACCTGACCCTTCGTCGGCCACGCGGCCACATACCCCGTGTCGGTACGGTTGATCGAGTAATAGGTCATGGGGCACGCGTTGACGTTCCAACTCACGCCGCTGAGCCGGGTTCGGGCCGGCTTGCTTTCGCTGCGCTGGTCCCACAGGACGACGTACACGTCGCGCTCGTGATTGGTTTCCTCGCGATAAATCAAAGCCAATTTGCCATCCGGACCATACGTGGCGCTGGTCGTACAGCAGTCGCAAGGGTTCCAAGCGGGATTGAGTTCCGCCCACGGACCGAAGGTGACGCCGCTGTCGTTCGACGTCATGGCGAAAAGCTTGCTCGACAGGAAGGCGGCCGTCACGCGGCCGCGTTCATCGGCCGCCAGACAGAATCCTTCGCTCGGTTTCCGATTGAGATTGCGCACGGGAGAGAAGGTTTTGGCGTCCGGAGCGAGTGTGGCGTAATGCAGGCTCCATTCTTCTTGAGGCAATTTCAGCTTCCAGGCATTGCACGACATCGCGACGTGGACACGGCCATCCTTGCCCACGGCGAGATCTTCGGCATGAAACTCCAAGCCGGGTTTCCGCGCGGCCGCATCCAGGACTGGAATCGGCGGGCTGAAAGTAGCGCCGCCATCGCGCGAGTTTGCGTAATGGGGGCCGTCAACCTCGGCGAAAAGAAGATGAATTACGCCGTCCGTCCCGGATTGAGCCTTGACGATCTTCGAGACGCCCGGAACACGAAGCGCGCGGACGCGGGTTGCGCTTTCCCCGGCGCGAGCGGCGAATGGCGAAATGAGGAAAACGGCGGCGAGGATCGGCTTCAAGGCTGAGCACTTCGTAAACGGTGTGGTTTCCATGCAACTCTTTTCCTATTCTCGTGAAGGCGAATGCGACGACTCGAAAGTGCGTTAACGCCACCGTATTCCCCGGATCGCTTCTTTGCGCACGGGAATCTTCTTGAAGCGCTGCGTCAGTTGCGTGAGCGAGTCTTCCACAGCCAGGCGCTCCAGACTCGAAGCACCAACGAAGCCGACGGCGTCGGTGTGTTGGTTGATGTAAGCCGCGTCTTCGGGCCGGGCGATCGGGCCGCCGTGCGACAGAAAGAAAATGTCCTTGCGCACGCGCTGGCCGGCGTCGATCACGGCTTGCACGCGTTTTACGGAATCTTTCATGGTGACGGCCGCGCCTTTCACGCCGATGGACCCGCCGATGGTTGTGCCGACGTGGGCAATGATCGCATCGGCGCCCGCTTCCGCCATCGCTTTGGATTCCTCCGGCGTCGAGACATAAACAACCGTGAACAAATCCATTTTCCGAGCGAGCGCGACCATCTCAAACTCCTTCTTCACGCTCATGCCGGTCTCCTCGAGAATCTGGCGGAACATGCCATCGACAATGCAATGGGTCGGGAAGTTGTTCACGCCGCTGAAGCCCATGTCCTTGACTTGCAGCAGCCAGTGCCACATGCGCCGGCGCGGATCGGTGGCGTGCACGCCGCAAATGACCGGCACTTCCTCGACAATGGGCAACACTTCGTGCTCGCCGATTTCCATGGCGATGGCATTGGCGTCGCCGTACGCCATCAACCCGCAAGTCGAGCCGTGGCCCGCCATGCGAAAGCGCCCGGAGTTGTAGATGATGATCAAGTCGCCGCCGCCGCGCTCGATGAATTTCGCCGAGATGCCGGTGCCGGCGCCCGCCGCGATGATCGGTCGGCCCTTCCTGAGCGTGGCGCGGAGGCGTTCGATGACTTCTTTGCGAGTGTAAGGATTTCCTTTTCCGGTCCAGGGGTTGGGCATAGTTTTCGTTACGGCGTTGCAGCGTTCAGCGTCAAAGCGATCCGGCCAGGTTCGAATGTCGAATGACGAATGGACGAATGATTAAAGAATGTCGAAGTCCTAAGGAACGACAGAACGCCACCCACTTGATCAGGCCCCATTCGTCATTGGGAATTCGGATTTCTTTAGTCATTGGGAATTGGTCATTCGTCATTTCCGAGTGCAGACGCTGGCCTTTCTGATGAAGAAAATCAATGCGCCAGTGGTCCAATTGTTCAGGATTGACCCTGGGTCTGACGAGAGTAAGCTGGCTTTCATCACCAGGCAACGAGTGAGCAAACCTTAAATTGTCCAAATCGTTTTATGGAACAAAAAAGCAATCAACCAACGGCCGGCAGTGACACGCGCCGGGAGTTCATCAAGAAAACCGCCGCCGCGGCCGCGGCCGTAGCCGCGACTGGCGTGTTGAAAACGCCGGTCTATGGACAGGGACAAGCGCCCGCCGCCGGGCGAGTCATCGGGGCCAACGACCGGATTGCTGTAGCCGTCGTCGGCGTCGGATCTGGCATTGGCAAGAACCATCTTCAGGGAATTTACGACAACGCCCGCGCCAACAATGTCGTCGTGGCTGCCGCGTGCGACGTGTTCAATAAGCGCCGTGACTGGGCCAAACAAACAGCCGGATTGAAAGACTCGGACCTTTACATCGACCACCGGAAATTGCTGGAGAGAAACGATATCGATGCCGTGGTGGTCGCGACCCACGACCCATGGCACGCCCAGATTTCCATCGATGCCATGGAAGCGGGCAAACATGTCTATTGCGAGAAGCCGATGACGCGCTATCTGGGCGAGGCCTTCCGCGTGTACGACACGGTGAAACGCACCCGGAAGATTTTCACCGTCGGTTCGCAAGGTTGTTCAGCTCAGGGATGGCACAAAGCCGCGGAAATGATCAAGAAGGGGAACATCGGGGCCTTGGTCTGGGGGCAAGGCTACTATTGCCGCAATAATCCCAAGGGCGAATGGAATTACGCCATCGAGAAGGAATCGACCCCGGAAAACATCGATTGGGATCGTTGGCTGGGGCCTGTTTCCAAGCGGCCGTTCAGCGCCGATGCCTTCCATCGCTGGCGCAAATACTATCCGTATTGTTCGGGATTGCTGGGCGACCTGGTTCCTCACCGGCTCCATCCGCTCATGCTGGCGAGCGGGAACCCGGAATTCCCTTCGCGCGTCATCAGCATCGGCACAAAACACGTTCACACAGACCGCCATACTCCCGGCACGCCGGAGCGCGATGTGCCGGAGCACGTCCAGTTGATTGCCGAATTCCCAAGCGGCTACATGGTGACGGTCACGTGCAGCACGGTCAACGACAAGAGCCCCGGTTTTGCCATTTACGGCCATAAAGGCACTTTCGAGATCGCCGACCAGGGCAACGAGGTGAAAATGACTCCGCAGCGGTCCTTCGCGGAGGAATTCGAGGGCCTAAGCGAAACCGAACGCAAAGAATTCGCGCTCGATCCGATCCGGGGTTTGCAGCACGAGGATCTCCGGGTGCACGAGAAGAACTGGTTCGACTGCATTCGCACGAGCAAAGAGCCCAACGCCGGGATCGACCTCGCCATTCGCGTCCAAACTGTGATCTCCCTCGCCGAAATGTCCGAGCGCATGAAGATCGCGTGCCTCTTCGACGAGAAGACGCGCAAACTGACCACGGGCGACGGAAAGCCGGTGGAAGCGCTGACTTATGGGATGGTGCCGCTGTCTTAGCGCGCCGAACGAATGGGTTTTGATATCACGGGGTTCCGTGGCTTCCGCGGAACCCCGTCCTGTTTTCGGCGCAAAGTAGGGCAGGCTTCCAGCCTGCCCCTTTGATGGCTAACTCCCACGGCCTCTCCAAAGATGAAAACCGTCGCCGTCGCTCGCCGGGCCATGGCAACGCGATTCGAGATTCTCCTTCATGGCGACGACATGGTCCGGTTGCGCGCGGCGGGCGAGGAAGCCTTGAATGAAGTCGAACGGCTCGAAGCCCATCTCAGTTTGTACCGCCCGGCCAGCGACATCAGCCGCGTGAACGCCCGCGCGAGTTTCGAGCCGGTCCGCATTGAGCCAAGTCTGTTCCGGCTCCTGCAGCACGCGCAAAAGCTGTCTCGCGAAAGCGGCGGAGCGTTTGACAGCACCATTGCGCCGCTTGTGCGGTGCTGGGGATTCATGGGCGGGACCGGTCAAATGCCGGAGGAGGAGGAAATCAAGGAAGCTTGCGCGCGAGTCGGGATGGATCACATCGCGCTTTGCGAAGAGGATTTCACCGTCCGCTTTCTCCGCGAAGGAATGATGCTTGACCTGGGTGCCATCGGCAAAGGCTACGCCGTCGAATGCGCCGCGGAAATCCTCGTCGAAGCCGGCGCTGCGTGCGCGTTGATCCATGGCGGCACGAGCACCGTGCACGCCTTAGGCTCGCCCCCCGACGCCGAAGCCTGGAAGGTCGCTGTGCAATCGCCCGAAGCCGAAGCCGTGTCCGCCTCCGAATTGTCGCAAGCAGACGCCACGCAGGAATCGCTGAGCGAGTCCGTGCTGGCCGTGGTGCCGTTGAAGGATGAGGCGATGTCGGTTTCGGCCGTGCATGGCCGATCCTTCGTGGTGGAGGGAAGAACCTTCGGCCACGTGATTGATCCGAGAACCGGTTATCCGGCGCAAAACGCTCTGTTGGCGGCGGTCGTGCTCCCGTCTGCGACTGAAACAGACGCTCTTTCGACGGCGTTATTGACGCTGGGCGCCGTCGGGCATGACAGGGTTTCCGGCTTGCGTGACGGGATGCGCACGTTATTGGCTTACCGAACAGACGGCACGAATGAACTCCGCGTAGAAAGCCGCGGACTGAACCTTAAAGCGAAATGATCCCCGAGGTCATCACCTGTCGAGAACTGGCGTTGGACCATTTCATGTCGCAGCCGCGACAGAAAGTTGTCCAGCGTCGGCTCGGGTCGGCTCGGGTGTTTTCCAGGACGCTCGCGCAATTGTTCTGCGGACGCGGAGCAAGGAACTGGCTCATCCTGGCGCTGGCCGCTGGTCCACTTCGCCCCTGCGCCGACGAAAAGGGTCTGGGGGCTAGTGACACGCCGGCCGCGTCAGCACGTTATGAGTTCCGGAGTGATCACGATCCTGACGGGATCGGAAAGTTTTTCCTGGGCCGTGAAATCGCCCATGTCATGGGGCGCCAGGGCGCCGGTTGGCTCGAAAGGCCGGAACGCGGGGAGGAAGAAAAACCGGATTTGCTGGTGCAGTCATTGAAGCTCAAACCGGGCGACGTGGTCGCGGACATTGGCGCCGGCACCGGGTATTTCAGTTGGCGCATGGCCCAGGCTGTGGACGGATCGGGTCTCGTGTACGGTGTGGATATTCAGCAGGAAATGATCGATCTGTTCACCAAGAAGATGGCCGAGCGCAAAATCACCAACGTCAAAGCCGTCCTCGGCTCGATCACGGACGTTCGGCTTCCCACGAACTCCGTCGATCTGGTGCTGATGGTTGATGTGTATCACGAGTTCTCGCATCCCTACGAAATGATGCAGTCGATCTGCCGGTCGCTCAAACCGGGCGGGCGCGTCGTCTTCGTGGAGTACCGCCTGGAAGACCCCGCCGTTCCAATCAAGCGCTTGCACCGCATGTCCGAAGCGCAGGTGCGCAAGGAGGCTGAATTGCATCCGTTGCAGTGGATCGAGACGATCAAGACGCTGCCCCGTCAGCACGTGATTGTTTTTCGGAAGAAGGGATCGCCGACGGAATGACCATTCGGCAGTGGCCTTCAGCTTCCTCGGCCACGGTGAATCCGAGCCGCTCGTAAAGGCGGCGCGCGGGGTTTCCTTTCAACACTTTGAGCCAAACCATCGCCTCCGAAGCCGCCGCTTCCTTCAGCAATGCGCGAATCAAATGGGTGCCTATGCCCTGATTCCTGAACTCCGGGAGCAATACAATGTCTCCGAGGAAGATTTCCTGAGGGTCTCTTCGGACTTTCAGAAAGCCAATGTCCTGGCCGTCGTACTGGATCACCCGGGAAATCCCTTCATCGAACGTGATGCGGAACAGCAGCGGATTCCATTGGCCGGTTCTCTCGAAGTACGGCTGCATCGCGGCGGTGTAAAGCGGGTCCAGAAAGTCCAGGTCCAGGCGCGTCGCGGGGCGCAAAGCGATCAAGGCCAGATCGATCACGTCAACAGCACACCAGAACGTTTTGATCGAGAGGGGTGACGCGATTGATGGCCATGACCTTGTTGACGAGCGTATCGGTCAGCTCGCGTCCCCTTCGAATCAGCACCATCCCGGTGGAGTTGTAAATCTCCTTGGCGACGATCTGGCCAGGCTTTATCTCGTTCAGGAGAATTTCGCGATCGCCGCCGCCTCGGCCACGGCCTGGACCGCGGCCGGGTCGAACACCGTTCCGGAATGCGTCTTGAGCTGTTTGACGGCGGGGATGCCCAACGTGTGCTGGCCACAATACGAGATGGCGGCTGAAAGCAGCCGCGCCAGCCAGGGTATGGCATCCGCCTTCAGGCCATCCGGGTAGCCTGTGCCATCCCAATTTTCATGGTGCGCGCGGATGATGCCGCCGGCGGTTTGGAAGATTGTCACGTCAGAAAGCATCTCTTGCGATTCGATCGGATGCCGTTTGATGAACGCGTCCTCTTCTTCGGTCACCTTCCGCGGATCCCTCAGCCAACGGCCCACGGCCTCCCGGTCAATGCCCACCAGCGAAATATCATGCAGAGCCGCAGCCCAACACAGGTTCTGCGAATCGGCCGCAGAAAGCTTCAGCGTCTCGCCCATCGTTCGGCACAGGGCGACGGCGCGCATCGCGGTATTGCCCAGGTTGGGATGAAACCGGTTGAGCATGCGAAGATACGTCTCGACCAGCGTCTCCACGTTATCGACCGGCATCGAAACCGGGACCGCCGTCCGCGAGAAGGTCGGAACGGGAATCGCATCCGCCACCACGCGGGCTGCGTCTCGCGGCGTCGCAACCTCCGAGCTCGAACGCGCGTCCTGCACCAGCGACGCGGAGGGTGGTTCGGGAGTCCTGGTCTGAGCCGACGGCGCTTCGTCGATCGATTCGTGCCGCGTGACCGCGAGCTTCAGCGCGCGGTCCTTGATCGCCTCCTGTTTCTTCAATTGGATTTGAATCGTGGCGAGCAAAGCAGAAATCGTAAACGGCTTGGCCAGGTAATCGTCCGCGCCCAGCTCCATGGCAAAGCGCCTCCCTTGTTCGTCCGGATGCCCTGTCATGAGCACGACCGGAATCGCCGAAGTGAGCGGCTGATACCGGACGGCGGCGAGCGCGGCGTACCCGTCGAAACCCTCCATCTTGATGTCGCTGAGAATCAAGTCGGGCATGTACACCTGCGCCAACTGGACCCCGGCGCGGCCATTCGCGGCTTCGATGATTTCGAAGCCGCGCGACTGCAAGGAGGACACGAGCATTTTGCGCACCTCCGGGTCGTCTTCAATGATGAGGATTTTGCGCATGAGGGTCGGGGAGAGAATTCTCGGTTCGAAGCTCGCACATTGCCCCGCTGAACCCACCCCCTACCCCTCCCAGGAGGGGAGCCACCATTGTCGCACCGATCCCATGTTCCCCTCCTGGGAGGGTGAAGGGGTGGGTTCGCGGTGAGGGGGAAAGATGAGGACGACGACCTGATGGCTTGGAATGAACGGGCGCGGGGCCTGGGTCTTCGAGTGCATGGGTCAGGTTGTGTGGGAGCTTAACAGATCGCCGCGATCTGTAAACCCACTAAGACTAAGGGGTCCATTTCATAAATACGCTCACGTTCGCGGCAAGGGATTTTTCGGCCAGACGAGGCGCGAGCGACGAGCATATCCCGAAGTGGATCTGTAAGGAGCAAGCAACGAAGTCTGGCGAAAAAGAACTGCCGCCCTTCGGGTTGCGCC
>VHCZ01000163.1 GCA_016871535.1 Verrucomicrobiota bacterium | reverse complement strand
GTCTTTTGGCCTCCCGCTTCGTTGCTCGCGCCTTACAGACCCACCAGGGGTATGCGCGTCGCTCGCGCCTCGCGGGAGGCCAAAATCCCTTGCGGCATAACTCCAGCCATTTGTGAGACACATCACTAGAGACATAACGCTTGAGACAAGAGTAAAACGGTTTTTGACACAAAGAAAGCTGCGTTCTGATCCGCAGCTTCCGCCGGGGAAGCGCACGCGCCCCGCGTGCTGTGGTTGGCGCCATCGCCAACCACAGAGCAACGGTCGAAAGACTCGTCACAGACGGCACCCGTGCGACGCTCTTTCGACCGGCGAGGGGCCGGCCGAAACACGCGACGCGCGTGTGCTCCCCGATTACGGTTGGACATTTACTGCCAGGGTGGTCGCGGGCACTCCACCGATTTTCGCTTTTTCGAGTCCGAAGGCGGGGAAGCATAAGGTTGACAGGAGTTGTTTCTAACAGGAGGAAACGGAGGCAACGGAGAGCTGGTCATGGATCCGGCGCATGGCTCGGAGGCCATGCGAGCTTCCCATGAAACAGGACGGTAGGGCGAGCCTGTCCCCAGCGAGCCGCTCCGGACGTGTTCCAGGCACGTAGAGCGGCTCGCCGGGACGGACTCGCCCTACCGCCCGTTCAGATCCTGTTCAGCGTTCGACGCGGAAGGCGATGTCCAGAGAACCTTGGGTCACGGCATCGTCGTCCTTGCCGTTGCTGCCGACGCTGTACACGACATAGCCCTTTTCCAGCATTTTGTAGCGGAGCGGCCGGCCGTCGAAGGGATCTTGCGGGACGCTCGCGATCAGTTGTGGAACGAGCGCGTCGAGGGATTCGGGGAGCTGTCCCTGGTTCTGCAAACGGTGCCTTTCGACAGCCAGGGCGGTTTGCGCGCAGCGGATCGAAGCCGAACAAGCCGCCTCCTTCGCCAGCGCCTTCTGCAACGCCGGAAGCAGCATTCCTGAGAGCGGGCGAAGAAATCGGGAAAATCCCTGCAAGCCTGCAGCCAAACGAAGGTCGGTCTCCTTGGTTTTTTCCAAAGCTGTGGGGAAAGGGAGTTCCGAGCAGGCAATCCATTCTTGCATCATCAGCCGGTAGAAAGAAAAGTCGCGGCTCCGCAAGCCGGTGATTTTTGTCACGGCATACAGCGCCGAGAAGCCGAGCGTCGGCCCGCGGCCCGCGTTCGGGTCCATCAGGCGAATGAACTGCGTCGGGGGCATGCGAAAGGCGTGGATCGCCAGGCATCGTTCCCCGGCCAAAGAACGGGTAAAGGCGGGCCGCCCCCGGGACTCGGCGTCGCGCAACGCAGCGGAGAGCGCGTCGATCTGAGCTTCGGTCAATTCGTGCCGGGCCAGTATTTTTTCCAGACCAGATTGGGCAATCATCACGCACGCGATACGCACCAACTGGGAAATGAGCAGCGGCTCCGGTCCGAGCGACTGAGCGATGGCCAGCGCGTCGCGGTAGGATTGGAGCGCGAGTTCCAGCCTCCCTTCCTCCGAGTGCAGGATCGCGACGTTCCGCAACTGCTGCACGAGCTGTTTGATTTGGGACAAATGCGGCAAAAGGACGTTCGCGCCCTGATTGAGATCAACCAGGAAACGGCACTCTTTGATGCCGGCCGCGTGGTGGGCGAGGGCGAAGGCGGCCTGGTTATTCGTCCAGAACCGTTGCATCTCGTCGCGGATTTCGGGCGCCAGCGGCGTCTCTCCGTTATAGGATCCGACCGGCGCGGAAAGTTGCGAGACGGCTTCAAGGATTTTGAAGGCCGCGTTTTCACCGGCAGGGAAGGCATACCACTCATTCAACTCAGCCAGGGTCACGGGATATCCGGCGTTTCGAATCGCGTCCAACTGGCGGTCAGCCTTGCGGTTTTGCCAGAGGCCAGAAACGGCGACGCCCAAAACAATGATCGCGAGGGCCAACCAAAATGTCCGAAGCCGTCGCCTGGAGGATCGGGAATTGATTTCGGAATTCATGCAAACTTTGCGTTTGAGCCAGGCGGCATGCGTCGCCATGGTCTCGAATCAATTGGACCAGCCAGCGCCTCCCCTGTCACGAACGACTGATTCAAGTAGGAGCGAGGGCAGCTTGCCCGCGCGGTGGTATTGCGAGTTTCTGAAAAACTCGCGGGCAAGCGGTGCATCCACTGTTGTCGGTGGCACAGGCAACTTGCCTGTTCCGTCCGGCTACCAGCCGGACGGAACGGTCGCGGATCAGTCCTGGACGGATCGCAAGGAATTACCCGCGACCTTTCACGCGGCAGGTTGCCGCGCGAGGCGGGCTGGTAGCCCGCTCCACCCAGCCAGGGTCTTCATGGAGCCGACAACTTGTAGATGCACTCGCGGGCAAGCTGCCCGCGCTCCTTGATCTCGGTTTTTGAATCATTCGTGCCTATCACGCGTCACCGACCGAAATTGCTTGCCGTGGCCATTCTGATTTCGCGAAGAATAGGTTTGGATGCGGTCGAAGATTTAGATCGGGCCTAACTTCCCAACAACGAAACCCAGTTTGGGGAATATCTCACGACCGTGGGTTTTCTTTTAACAGGAGGAGTTAAGAATTAGAAGGTTCGGCTGCAAAAGAAAGCCCGTCCCGAGCGGGACGGGCAGCACTCTACCAAACAGTCAGCAAACCTCCCAATTTCCTTTAGCAGATCAAGGGCCAAGCCAGAGCGTTATGGCTTCGGCGCCGCGTTGATGGTCTGGTAGAATTCCTGGCGGATCGGGGTGCCATCCGCGGCGCGAATGTTCCAGGCGATCTTCATTTGCATGACCGGCTGCAGCGCCGGCGTCTGAAGAAAGAGCGCGCGGCCGTCTCCCGACAAGCGAGCCGCCTCGACGGGCACTGCATCGTGCCCTTCAACGTCCGGATTCTTCACGGAGTAATGAGGCGAACCGTAGCGGGCGATCCACCGGTAGTTCCATTGTTCGATGCTGTAGTTTTGCGGATCGCCAGCCTCCTTGGGATCGAGCGGATCGCTGAAAAGAAGTTCGATCCCGTTGGGCCGGACGCGCGATTCCAGGAGTGTGTGCAGCGGCCGGCCCGTATAGCGCACGCGATAAAATCCGCCCGGCTCAACTCCCGCCGTCTGCCAGACACTCATGCCGCAGACGTAAAGGTGCTGGTCGTGCGGATTCATCCGCGCGCGAATCAACCCGGAAGCAAACCTCATGGGCAGGCGGACCGTCCCGCCCTGCAACACGCCTCCCACGTTCTCCACCGAAAGGATCGAGAGGTTCGCCTTTCCATAAGACGTCAAGAGCAGCCGGCCATCCAATGGACCCCAGCGCGGACTTTGAATCCAGACCGGACTGCCCGGCGAATTGTCGATGTCGTGCGGAATCCAGCAGATCGGTTTCTCGAAATCGGGCGGTATATCGGGGTGCAAATGCGCGGTGGGTTTCATGCCGTGGAACCCGCCTTCCCGCACCCATTGCACGGAACAGGTCGGCAGCCAGTGGCCTTCGTTGTCGGTGTAAATCATCCGGTCATCCGGGCCAATGACGAGGCCGTTAGGACCGCGCAGGCCGTCGGCGAACGGTCGCAAGCTGCGTCCGTCCGGGGAAAGCTGGAACAGGAGCCCTTGGTGTCGCGTTTGGATTTCCGGCGGCCACGGCGCGCCCTGAGCGAAATAGAAGTTGCCGCGCGAATCCGTTTCCAAGTTGAGCATGAAGCTGTGGAAATTCTCGCCCACCAAGGCCTCGTTGTTGAAGTTCTCGTAGTGGTCGGCTTCATCGTCTCCGTTCAAATCGTGCAGCCGCGTCACCTGGTCGCGGCCCAGCACGAAGATCTGTCCTTTCACGATCTTCACGCCGAGCGGCTGGTAAAGTCCGGTCGCAAAACGTTTCCAGCGCAACTCGCCCGAAGCGTTCTCCAATCCGGACACGAGCCAGACGTCGCCACTGACCGAACCGAGTAAAGCCCGATCCGGCGAGAGGAAATCCAGGCCGCCAAACCGCAGCCAGGATTTCCAGGGATTCTGCCGAGGGACCGTCAGCGTATCCACGGCCAGGCCATAGTCCTCGCGGCCCGGCCTGGCTTGCGTGGCGATGAGTTCGCCCCAGCGCGCCGGACCGCCGCGGCAAAGCGCCGCCAAATCCTTGGGCTCAGCTTCGCGCTGGAGATGCGCGCGCAACCGGGTCTCCATTTCTCTGACCTGGATGCCTGGCTCGTCACCGAGGAAGATTTGCAGGCGCGCAGGCTCCGTCAATGGCGGGAGACTGAGACAAAGATGGCCCTCCAGGATTTTCCATTCCGCGCCCGGCGGCAGGCCCTTGAAGCCGATGAACCGTGTCTCCTCCTCAGATTTGACCTGGAGAACTCCCTGCGCGAGGCCTGACCGGTTTCCTTGAAGACGGGCCGCGCGGCCTGGCACGGCCAGCAACCGCACCGTCAACCGCTCCGGCGTCTTGCCCAGATTCAAGGCCCGAACGAAGAAGCGCTCCGCGCCGATCTCAGCCAGACCTGGACTTTCAAGCACCTCGCAGCCGCCAACGGTATAGGCGAGCACGACGGATTCGCCGTGCACAAACAAGCCTCGATAGCGCCCGGCGCTTTCCGGGAGCGGACCTTGAGATTCAGAACGCGGATCCGCGAAACTCCCGCTCGTGGACCAACCCGGTGCGGCGGCGTTTCGAAAGTGAATCCGTCCCTGAATCGTTGGATTGCGCTCCAGTCCGTCGCGCTCCGGATACCATTTGAGAAAACCGCCCGACCACGCCGCAGAGACACGGAGCAACTCCGAGTCAAAGCAGATTGCCGCGACTGCGCCCAGGCGGACGGCGATGCCCTTGTACGTGACCGGCTGGCCCTCGCCACGGATGGTCCATGAAACAAAGGCGCCATGATCCATTTCGTTCATGCTGGCCGCGGCAAGAGGAAGCGCGGAGGCGAGCAAGCTCCAAAGACGCCCAAGGCGAAGTGCATTCATGCTTCGTTAAATGGTTAAATCGGTTAAAGGGTGGCATCTCACGGCATAGCTCTCAGGCCCTTGGGCCAAAGAATTCCTCCACCATTCAACTGATTTAACTCATTCAACTCATTTAACCCTTTTCACCCGGCTAACGTTGTGTCGCCTTAACGGACTCCTTGCCTGCCCCTTTTTCGTAGAGCAGCGCCAAGTTGATCAGCAACGGCTCAAGCTGGCGGTAGTAATCTTCTTCGGACAGTTTTTCTTTGAGGTCGCGCAGCCTGGCGATTTCCAATTCGATCTTGTCGCGCTGGGCGCGCACCTCCGGAGACAGTTCGCGTTCTTGTTTGCTACGCACGAGATGAATCTGATGGGCGCGCAAGCCATCGATCGAGGCGCCTTCAGCAGCCTTCTTCGTGGCGCGAATCCCCCGGAACCAGTCCGCCGGCGTGCCTTTGCCATCGCCGTTGTCGTCGAGCAACGCATGTTCGGTCGCGAGCCGTCCTTCGCTCTTGTAGAAATCGGCCACGCCCTTTGAGGCGGTGAGGTACGCTTCGAGAACGGATGTTTGGCCGTCCTTGTCCAGGTCCGATTCCGGATCGGAGATGGCCTTGGCCATGAACTCGCCAAAGCGCGAGTAATTCTGCTCGAAACCGCTCCGCGTGGACGTGATGACCACGCGGAGCAGACCGGCCAGTTGATTCAGATAAGGACCGCTGGACGAGGCGCAGTTGATCACCACGATCGGCCGTTGGAACGGTTTCAGCCATTCGGCGCATTCAGCGGCGGAGAGGTCCGGGCCGCGCAAGTTGAATTTGCTTTCTTTCCCGTCGAAGGTCCCGTGGCCCAGGAGCACGAGCCATAAATCGGCGAGCGATTCCTTCGGAGTTTCTTCGAGAATCTTCTTCAACAGGTCGTGGTCCGTGGTCTCGCTCTTCTCCAGGCCCAGAACAAAGGTTTTTGCCTGAGCTTCCTGGCACACCTGTTCCCAAGTCTTGGCCCATTGCGCGAAATGCTGGCCGTACTCTTCTTCTCCTGGCGCGCCCACGACCAGAATCACCGTGGGTTGAGAATTTGTTTGCGAACCCGGCGAGTCAGATCGGACCACGATGGCGTTGGAGACAAGGAACGCGATCCACATCGCCACGAACAAGGCATGTAGGGCAGGCTTCCAGCCTGCCAGTTCGGGCGGCATCCTGCCGCCCGAACAACAGGGCAAGGACGCCCCGCTAACCGGCAGACAAGATGTCTGCCCTACCCCTGAGAGAGAGGGCCGGGGCGAGGGGGAACGCGCGCTCATGCCAAACCTTTCAACCGCCTAAGGCCCCATTCGGCGATGAAACACGTCAAGGCAAACAGGAACATAGCGGCGGTGTCCCACAGCGGGAACGTCCAGTTCTCCATGATGGGAACGACGCGATTCGGGAGGCTTTGAGCAAACTCGTTCAATCGCGCTGGAGATATCACTTCGCCTTTGGTTTGCTGCGCGATCTTTTCGAGCAAGGCGCGATTCGGTTTGAGCGAGCGAAATTCTTCGGCGGCGGGATCAGCCGTCCAACCCGCTTCCGCGCGGCCAATTTCCAAGCCCGAATCATCCCGAACGATGGCCACGGCGTGATACGCGCCAGTTTCGCGCGGGATGTAGGTCGCCTGGAAAAGACCCGCTTCCGTCAGGGCCGGCTCCGCCGGAATGCGGACCCGGTTGTCATTCGTGGACGATTCGCCGTCCGGCCTGCGAGTGGACGCCGCAAAACGCGCGGCGGCGGACCGGATTTCCAGCCTGACCGACGCGTTGTCCAGCGGCTGGAATTTCTTGTCGCGCACGCGAACCTGGAGTTGCACGGACTGATTGGCGTCGTTGTTCGGGCGGACTTCGAGTTGCATGGGCGCCGGGACATCGGCAATGAGCCACCGCGTCAGTTGCCGCCAACTCTTGGCGAGATCGCGCTGATTGCTTTCGCTGCGGAAACCCCAGCGCCAGAGATCGCCCACCATCATGGCGGCGACTCGGCCATGTCCGAAGCGTTGCACAACCAGGGCGGGAAATCGCCCGGCCCGATCGTCTCCGACGGTCGCGATGACACTGGCGCCCGGTTTGACGTCGCGGGCCAGGTTGAGCACTTCGAACGGCGGCATGGTCTGGAGGCGCGCGCGTTCGTCGGTTTCCGTGCTGCGCAAGCGGGTCCATGGCTGAAGCCAGCCTTCGCGCGTCAGGTCCAGGTGATATTGCCTGGCGACGCGCTGCGCCGGGACGCGGTCCAGATAAACCGGCAGCATGTCTCCAATCGGCGTGCGGTCGAATTTGCCTTCATGAAACGATTCTTGCCCACCCAGCATCAGAAAGCCGCCGCCGCGTTCGGAGACGAATTTTTGGAGCAAGCTCATCTGCTGGCTGGTGAAAAACTCCGCCTCCAGGTCGTCCAGGATGACCGCGTGATACCCGAAGAGGTCGTCGGGCGTTTTGGGGAATCCGCCGCGCAGTTCGCTTTCGTCCCGAACGCCAAACCGGACCAGGACCGGCTGGTCGTAGCGCTCGGTTTCCTCGGAGGTTTTGTCGAAGCCGCGGAACAGCGGATTGCTCGACTCGCCCGTGCGCCCGCGAAAATCGAACTTCGGTTCGCGCTTGGCCAGCCGAATCAACGCGAGGAGCTGGATTTGCGCATCTTCAGCCAGGGCGCGGTTCAGGAACTTGAACTCCCAGTTCGGCCGCCCGCTCACGTAAAGAATCCGATACGGCCCAGACCCGCGATCCACCACCAGCATGCGGCTGTTGTTCGCCAGCGTGGCTTCCGCCGCATTTTCCGGATGAGCAAATTGACTCAATTCGTCGCGGGCGGACACGCGCAATTGGAAAAACGAAATGCCGGTCTTCTCCGGTTTGATCTGGAAGTGGAACCCAGTGGGTTCGGCTTCGCCGCGGATTTTGTCACTCTGCTCTTCGACCTTCTTGCCGCTCGCGTCAAATAATTGCGCCACGACGTTCGTGCCCGTGTAGCCAGCCGAGGCCAGCGTTCCTTGAATCGTCACCGGCGCGTCCTCAAACGAAGTCTGATTGACGGTGACGGTTTGCAGGGACAGGTCGCGCGACGGATTGTCCTTGCCCATGACCACGGGATAAACCGGCGGAACGCCGGAAAGATCCGGCAGCCCGGAGCCGACGTCCGTCGCGTTGCCGTCGCTGAGCAAAAGAATCCCCGCCAAGGGCCGCCCCCGAAATCGCTCCGTCAACGTCCGCAGCGCCATGGCCAGCGAGGTGGAACGTCCGTCGAACGTCAGGTCGCCAAAGTCTTTGCTCGGCTGCAAACGGGAATCGAACAGGTAGTGGCGGACGTCGAAGTCCTGGTTCAGCCGGAACTGCCATTCGGCCTGATCATCGGTCACCAGCTTGCGGAGTTGTTCGCCGCGCGTCTGGGCCTCGCCGCGATCCTTGATTTGCATTCCCTGGCTGTTGTCGGCCAGGACGACAAAGATGTTGGCGCCGGGCCGCGCGCGCTTTCCGCTCCACAACGGCTCCAGCAGGCAAAGCGCGAGCGCCAGGATGCCCAGGGTCTTGAGAAGGACGCAGAAGAAACGAACGTTGCGATTCGCCGTGGCCTGGCGGTAACTCCACCAGAGAAAAAGCAAAGAGACGACGACAAAGCCGGCCGCCGGCAGCAGCCACTCACGTCCGGAGAACAATATCGCGGCGATCTCCATTACTCGCTCTTACCAAGCGTCTCATAATAACGCCGGACCAGATCTGAATATTTTTTCGGAACCGGATCGCGATCGATCGGAACGAGCGGATCGCTCGATTCGCGGCGCGCCAGCTCTTCGCTGATGCGCTGGCGAACCTCCACCAGGGGCGTGACAATTTCTGCTTTAACCAGATCCCATTGCGGGTCCTTGCTCTGACGTTTCACATCGGCGCGAATGCCTCGCGCTCGGTCGAGCACCTGGGCGAGCTGATTGCGCAGTTCGGGAATGTCCACCATTTCTTCGACGTTGCGCAGCCGATCCGACCACTGAGTGTATTCTGCGCCGGTCAACGGGCCCGTCCAACCGCCAAATTGGCGAAGCACTTCATCGGTCTGTTCGCCGCCGCCGCCGCCCCCACCGCCCGCTCGGGATCCGCCTCTCTGGCCTGGAGTTCCGCCCTGCCGAGTGGGTTCTCCGGCAGTCAAGGCTTGCCGTTGCCCGGCCCCGCGCTGGCCTTCGCCTCTGCCGCGACCGCCTTGCCCTTGTTGGCCTTGCTGCCCTTCTTGTCCTTGATTGCCCTGTCCCGCCTGGCCGCTCTGGCCGTTTTGCCCCTGGTTTGCGCTCGCTTGCTGGCTGGAATCCGATTGATTTTGCTGACCCTGGCCGCGTTGGCCCCGATTGCCCTGCTGGCCTTGCTCGCCGCGTTGACCCTGGCCTCCGCGTTGGCCACCGCGCTGGCCCTGTGAGGAGTTCTGCGCTAGCTGCTCCTGCTGATTGCCGCTCTCACCGGAGGCTTGTAGCTGGTTGTTGCGCTCGCCGGGCTGACCCTGGTTTTGCTCACCCTGCTGGCCGCCTTGCCCCGGTTGGTTCCGGCGTTCTCCACGCTGGCCGTTCTGGGAACCTGACTGGTTTGCGTTCTGTCCCGGTTCTCCGGGCGTTTGGCCGGCTTGCTGATTCGCCTGGGCCATCTCGTCTTCAATTTGCCGGGTCAAATCATCCAATTCGCTGCGGGCCAGCCGGAGCGCTTCGGCTTCGTCGCCCAGGATGCTTTCCGCCGCGCGCTCGACGCCTTGTTTGAGTTGATTGACCACTGTTCCGGCAGGTTTCTCAGCTTCCGTCGCTTGCGGGACAAACCCGCGGCGCAACAGCTCGCCGGCCATATCCAGAGCTTGGTTTGCTTTGGCCTGGTCGGTCCGGCGATACGTATCATAAAGCTGCTTTGAAAGGAGCGGCTCGGCGGCCTCGGATTGTTCCGTGACGCGGCGGACATCGTTGAGCAGATTGGTCATGCCGGACTTCTGTTGCGCCAGTTGTTCCGCCACTTGATTTCGCTCGGTCGTATCGCTCAACGTTTTGCGCCGCGCGCTGGCGATGTCTTCCATCTTCTTGGCGAGATCGGCTTCGCGTTGCGCAAGCTGGCGGGCTTCCGTGCGCATTTGCCGCATCTCTTCCGCGAACTGATTGGAGGTCTTCTTGCGGAAATCGTCCTGAAGCTGTTGGAGGTCGCGCTGGGCGCGAGTGCCGGAGGCGAGCGCCTGGGACACCGCCTCCTTCTCCAACTCCTGCGCGGTCTTGCGAATGTCGTTGCGGGTTTGATCCAACTGCTGCCGCGCCTCCGCGACCTGGCTCTGGTTCTGCGCGCGGTCCATGCGCTGGCGAAGCTCATCCACGTCATCGAGCATCTCTTGCTCTTCCTCGCGGAGCCGTTTGAGCTGCCGCCGGACGGCTTCCTTTTCGGCTTCGGTCTTGGCCTCTTGCAAGGCGGTCTGAAGTTCTTGCAGCCGGCGATTCAGATCGGACTGGCGGCGGGCGAGTTCCTTCAGCCGGTTCAAAAACTGGAGCTGTTCGCGTTGTTCGGGGGTTTGGTTTTGAAGGCTCGCTTGCCGTTGCGTTTCGTAGCGGTTTTCCGTTTGCTTCAAGTCCAACTGATCCAACTGTTGCTGCATCCGTCCGCCCCCTCCTCCTCCTCCTCCGCCCCGGCCACCGCGCGAAACCTGGAACTCGCGGGCCTGAAGTTTGAGCAGCGCTTGATAAGCCGCTTGCTCGGCCGCCACGGCGGGCGGAAGCGGTTTGACGCTGTTTTGATCGGCCGCTTCGGTCAAGTGGCTCAAGGCTTTCTCCATCTCCTTGACGACGGAATCGACCAACGGCTTGACCTGGGGATTCTCGGAGTTGGCCTGCAATTCCTTGGCTTGATCCAGGGCCTGCTTCTGGGATTGCTGCACCACGGCAGCGTCCTTTTTGTAGCCGGCCGACGGCTTGGATTTGATCTCTTTGCGCTGGAGGTTCCAGGTCGCGTTGACGATCTGTTTTTGCAGTTCTGCCAGCCGTTCGGATTGGCTGCGCTGACCTTGCTGTTGCTGCTGGGAAGCGCCGCCGGCCTGTTGCTGGCCTTCGCGGAAGATCTCCTCGAAATGGCGGACCTCGGCGAAAAACATGTCGCTCGCCGTGCGCCGCACCTGGCCGTCGGCGCCAAGGTCGTCGGCCCAAACGTAATAAGTGATGAGTTCGTCCGGTTTGGCGGAGAGATCTTCCAGCGCCACCAGGTGGCCGAATTCCTTCTTTTCATTTCCGCTCGCGGTTTGACCCAGCGAGACGAATTTCGTTTCCTGGCCAGCCGTCGTGTAAGCCAGGCCGTAGCCCTTCAAGCCGAAGTCATCCGAGGCCGTGGCTTGAAACCGCAACTCTTCCAGTGGCGAGACCCGCATGTCCTGGCGCGGGAAGGCAATCTTCAATTCCGGAGTGCGGTTCGGCAGAACGTCCATGACGATGTCGGCCGGCATTTTGTTGGTCCGGCCCTCGGCATCGACCAGGCGGAGCTCGAAGGTCTTGTTCTCCTCCAGGGTAATGTTCATCGAATAAAGATGGGATCGCGCAGGGTTCGGCACGAGCGGGAGGGTGGTCTTGTCGCGGGCGACCAGTGTGGCGGACTTCACCGGCTTGTTCATCTCAAAGGTGAAATCGACCTTCGTGCCTTCCACGGCGCTGACCCGGCGCGTGTCTTCAATCCGTTTGGCAGTCAGCCCGGTGTATTCGGGATACGTCAGGTTCGCGTCGGAGCGCTTTAACTCAGGATAATCAAAAACCGAAACCTTGAACCGGGCCGTCCGTTCGGAACCGAACTCGACGTAGTAACCCGCGTCCGACTTGATCTCCGGAATGGTGCCGCCAAAGACGGGATCATCCAGATTCTTAGCCAGCGGAATTCGGCGTTGCGTGTCGGCCGAGGAATCGACGACCAACGCGGCTTCGGCGGGAACTTTGCCCTTGAACCGCACTAACACCACCAGACTGCTGCCGCGCTCGAGGCTGGTGTCCCCGGGCGTCACGGCCACTTCATTGCCGCTGACCACGAAGGTCCAGCCTTTCGGCGTGACCAGCAGCATGGTGGCGAGCAAGCCAAGGAACAAGGTGAGCGTCGCGAATTGCGTGCATTGCGCGAAGAAAGCCCGCTCCAGTTGTCTTTGGAGCCAGGGCTGCTTCTGGTTCTCTTCCAGCGCCTCCAGAATGACGCGTTGCTGGAGGTAATTGAAGTCGCCCGTGGCCGAATCCGGCTGTTGCTCGACCGCCGCCAGCAGGACGGTGTTCAGCCGGGGATTCTGTTGTTCGATTTGCCGGGCCATCCAGCGGTAAGCCGGCGCGAGCCGGCGGGAGCGCGCCCACACGACGGCGGCCACAACGAGCGTGGCCCCCAAAAGCAAAGGCGTCGCGACGGGAAACCACAAGCGCGTCGCAGCGTACAGCACCAACAGGAGCCCGCACGCCGCGGCAGCCCAGGCCCAGCAAAGGGTCAGGCCGCGCCAGAGTTGGAAGCGGCGATACGAGTCCGCGATGGGTTGGAGTTGGGCTTTGAGCGTCGCGTCAGTCATAGTCTCGTTGGACGAGTGAACGTCACTGTTCTCTTACACTCCCCGAAGCAAAATGCAAACCAGTTAACGCTTTCCTATGACGAGTCCGCCCGAGCAAGGTTACGAAGGAAGCAGGCCGAAGGCTGTCATCAGGCAACTTGCTCTTAATCCTAGCCAAAGAGATTTGAAATTTAGGCACGGATCACACGGATTCACACGGATAGGAACGCATTCACATCCGTGTCTATCCGTGTCCATCCGTGGTTACCCTGCCACAGATGGAGACGCTCCGCCGGAGCCCGCTCGCGTTGCGGGCCCGGCCGTCCGCCCAACTGCGCAAGGCGCTGATCTGCTCGTCCAAAGTCGCAGCCAGCGGAACGGCGCATTCGAGAGCCCGCAAGAGATGCTGTGTGCTCAGTTCGCAGCGGTCGGAAAATGCGTCGTACAACCCACTGATCACGGCCTGTTCGATTTCCGCGCCGCTGTGGTTCTGGCTCGCGGCAGCCAACGCGCCGAGGTCGAAGTCTTTCGAGTCGCGCTTCCGTTTCCGCAAATGAATCGCAAAAATCTCCTGCCGCTCCTGCCCGGACGGCAGATCGACGAAGAACAATTCATCGAAGCGGCCTTTGCGCACCAGTTCGGGCGGGAGCTGGGAAACGTCGTTCGCCGTAGCCACGACGAACACCGGCGCCGTCTTCTCCGAAAGCCAGGTCAGAAAAGTGCCAAACACGCGCGCCGTCGTCCCGGCGTCGGTGATTCCTGATCCCTGAAAACCGGACAACGCTTTGTCGATCTCATCGACCCACAGAATGGAAGGCGCGACCGATTCCGCCACGGCGACCGCGCGCCGGACGTTTTCTTCCGACGATCCCACCAGACTGCCTAACATGCGTCCCATGTCGAACCGCAGGAGCGGCAGTTGCCAGAGCGACGCGACCGCTTTGGCGCAAAGGCTCTTCCCACAACCTTGCACGCCCAGGAGAAAAATGCCTTTGGGCGCCGGCAAACCGAAGGCTTTGGCCTCGTCGCTGAAGGCCAGGGCTCGCTTTTGCAGCCAGGATTTCAACACCCCCAGCCCGCCGACATCGGAGAACGTTTCCGCAGCCGCGTAATATTCCAGCAACCCGCTCTTGCGCACGATCTGCTGTTTCTCGGACAAAACTTCGGCGACGTGCTCTCCGCTGAGACGCCCTTCCTGGACGAGGATGCGGGCGAACACGTTTTCCGCTTCGTTCAGCGTGAGGCCGAGCGCAGCCTAGAGCAGGCGTTCGCGGCTGGGTTCGTCCAGATCGACGCGGACGCTGGCGTGGGGTTTCACCTCGGCGACAATCCGGTCGAGCAACGCGCGAAGGTCGTCGCGATCCGGAAGAGGGAAATTGAGCAGGGTGATTTCCTTTTCCAACTCGACTGGAATTTCCACCACTGGCGAGACGAGCACGATGGTTTTGTGGCTGTTCTTGAGGTGCTGCGCGATCTCGCGGAGTTTGCGAATGATCGCAGGGTTCCCTTTCCTCAGGAAGGAGTGGAAATCTTTGAAGAGAAAGATGGCCGGCTCCACCAGGTCGATCACGTGATCCAGGGCGGCCAGAGGGTCCTTGGTGGCGGCCGTGCGATGTTTGGCGACTTGAATGGAAGTGCCCGCAGGCACAATGCCCGCGCTGCAACTCCATTCAAAAAGTTTCTTCTCGCGCCGCTGCGCG
>VHCZ01000162.1 GCA_016871535.1 Verrucomicrobiota bacterium | reverse complement strand
TTTTGCCTGGGGCTGCGTTGCTCCTCGGTCACAGCCCCACTGGCGGGGGATGCTCGCTCGTCGCGCCTTGCCCCAGGCCAAATTGGGCGCAACGAACGTGAGCGTATTTACGAAACGGACCACTAAGCGTGGGGCGCTATGAAAATTACCGAAGTTGAAAGTATTCTGCTTGATGAGTTCCCCAATCTGGTTTTTGTCCGCGTCCATACGGACGATGGGGTCGTCGGTCTCGGAGAAACATTTTTCACCGCCGAGGCCGTTGCGAGTTGGATTCACTCCATGGCCGCGCCGTATTTGCTCGGCAAGAACCCGCTGCGGATCGAGCAGCATTGGCGCGGGCTTCATGGCTTTGTCGGTTTCAGCGGCACGGGCGTGGAAATGCGCGCTCGCTCGGCGATCGACATCGCGCTCTGGGACATCCTGGGCCAGGTGTGCCGGCAGCCGATTCATCAATTGCTCGGCGGGGCCGTGCGCGACCGGGTCCCGATTTACAATACCTGCGCGGACTCCCATTACGTTCGGAAAAACCTCGATCGGTATCTCGAAAAGAACCCCGCGCGCGCCAAGAAGGCGACTGGCAAGACGCGATCCACTTATGAAGACCTTGACGCCTTCACGCACCGGGCCGATGAACTGGCTCAGAGCCTCCTGGCCGAAGGCATCCGCGGGATGAAGATCTGGCCGTTCGATCCCTTTGCCGACAAATCGGGCGGGCATTCCATTTCGGCTCGCGATCTGAGCACGGCGCTGAAGCCGTTTGAAAAAATTCGCGCGGCCGCCGGCGATCAAATCGAGATCATGGTGGAACTGCATTCGTTCTGGGATCTCCCGACTGCGATCAAAATCGCCGAGGCGTTGGAGCCGTTCAAACCGGCGTGGTTCGAGGACCCGATCCGAATGGATGACGTCGGCGCGCTCGCCAAGTTTGCCGCGTCCACGAGAACAAACAGAGGATCAAGTGGCCTTCGATCGTGCTTGAACTGCGGGAGACAATGGGCGTGGTTTCAACCTGGACGCCGCGAACTAATTGTTTGCTCATCCGCAATTCCGGCGCGATCCATTGACCGCCGCCTGGTGCTGTGACGCGGAATTGTCGTTACATCCGTTGCGCCGCATTTGGTCTGGGGCGAGGCGCGACGATGGAGCATAGCCGCCAGCGCTCTGTGACTGAGGAGCAACGAAGCCCCAGGCCAAATGCGGCACAACCCGAAGGGCGGCAGGCGTTTTTCGCGCTGACTTCGTTGCTCGCTCCTTACAGACCGCTGCGGGTATGCTCGTCGCTCGCGCCTCGTCAGCGCGAAAAATTCCTTGCCGCGGATGTGACGATAATTCCGCGTCACAGCACTAAGTCCAGGACAATCATCGAAAAGCCAAAGTCTTGATGCAGCACCCCGCTCCAGGCTTCCGCATCCAGGCCCTTGATCTTCCGGGCATAGACGAAGTCCGTGGTCCAGTCGCCCTCGAAATCGCCGGGGTTCTCCACGGCGGGCCGGGCGCGCAGAACCATGATCGCGCCTTCGTCGCTGCGTTGCCCCTGGCTCGGAGCCGGGTCCACGCCCAGGAAGTACCACACTTCCGGGTCTTTTCCGAGGGGATCATTCGCCCGGCTCAGGATCGGCTCCAATTTCCGTTGCTGCCCCAACGCCTGGCAGGCCTCGATCATCTCCGACGTGTACCAGCCCTTGGATTGCTTTTGCCACAGGCCGAGGCCCTCAGCGCGGAATTTCTCCGGCGTGTTCGACAGCTTCAACGTGCGCAGCCGCTTTTCATCGCGGTATTGTTCCTTGAACGTTTTGCCCGTGTGACAGCGCAGGTTGGAGTAGTTCTTGTAGGAAAAGCCGAAGGTCCAATAGTCCGGGTTGCCGCGCTTGACCTCCCGTTCGTATTCGCGATGCACCCGGAATCCAGGATGATTGCCCAGCTCTGCCGTCGCGGACCGCACGACTTTGTTGCACCAGACCGGGTGATGCTGATGAAGTTGTCCTTGCCGATTTGAAAGGTCTGGAAGATGGCGCCGATGTGACAATCGTAAAGGAGGACAGCGGAGAGATTGCACCAGACCCAATCGACGATAGTTTTGCCGCTGGTAAAGCCGCTGTGATCCTCGACGTCGGGCGTGAGCCAGTAAATGCGCAGCCGCACGGCCTGGAAGGCATCGAGCTTGATTTTGAAAAACACCCAGGCGGCCATGATCGGGTCCCAGAGGAGATCCTCCAGCATGGTCTGGGTGATGCGGAGATGTTTTGGGGGATCGCTGGAAATGAGGATGTTCACGTCAGAGTAGGGCGGGCTTCCAGCCTGCCTCCTTTAGGGGATTCGGCAGCCTGTTCTGAGGCAGGCAAGATGCCTGCCCTACGTTTCCGCCGTCGCTTGCGGAAGAACCGTTTCAAATCCGTCGCCCGATCGAGATTAAGGCCTTCACGCCAGCTTTGAATCCGGCGTCGAGCTTGGCCAGGTGGCTGGGACGAAACTGCGGCTTAAACTCCGGGTCCCAAAGGAACGACTTGGTCGAGTTGATGTAGGTCAGCAGGCTAAATCCGAGCTAAATCCTGAACTGGGGAATCTTCGTCAACTCGCCGTCCTTGAGCGCTGATTGGTGGGCCACGATGCCGGAGACCGTCATGTTCAGGGCGAGCGCAATATCCACGAGCGGCTTGCGATTCTCAAGGATCGCGGTCACGAACTCGTTCATCAGGTAACCGTGCGAGCCGCCGTGGCCACCCGCTTCGACGTTCGGCGGCAGCGGCGGGCGTTTGGTATTCGGCAGCTTCCTTTCCAGGCCCTCGTATTTTCCGTAAAAGGAGCCGCGTTGGCCGCGAATTCGGCCACGTTCGCCGCCATCGCCGGGCGTGTCCCAACTCACCGCCATGCGCGCCGTCCCGCCTTCGCTCGTCCGGAACAGCGCGATTTCAGTGCCGAATGGATTCCGGTAACGATTGTTCGTCGGTTGGAGATGTTTGAGCAGACTCGGCATTCCGGCGCAGGAAACTTCGGTGAAACTGCCTCCGTTGACGCCCAGGCAATAAGCGTTCGAGTGCGTGGGATACCATTGCGGCGGCAAGCCGACGCGCCATTCTTTGAACGACGGAATCGGCTCTTCCATATAATGGTAGTATTCGCCCTCGGAATAGACCAGTTTGCCCAGGCCTCCGGCGTTATAGATCGTCCGCATGGCGTAGAGGTCCGCATGGAAACAGGAGGTCTCGAACATCATGTATTTCAAACCGCTCTTCTGGACCGCCTCGAACAGTTGCTCGGCCTCCTCCAGCGAACCAAAGACCGCCGGCACGGCGCAGGCCACGTGTTTGCCGTGTTTGAGCACCTCCCGGCAATGCCGGGCGTGGCTCGGCGCGTCCGTCGCGACAAACACCGCTTCGATCCGGTCGTCCTTCACCAATTCTTCGAGCGAGGGATAGATTTTCCGGCAACGACACGCCTTCGCCAATCCCGCGCACCGTTCGGGAAGCAAATCGCTGACCGCGACCACCTCGACATTTGGATGATCCTGAAAGCTGAACGCCGCGCCAAATTGGCAAACGCCGTAGCCGACAATGCCAACGCGGATGCGCCGGTCTGAAATCGGCTTCCAATCCTTGGATGCGTTTGGATCCGTGGGCGTCTTCTCGAAACCTTGAATTGGCTTCCGCTGAGCTTGGGCGGGCATTTCCAAGCCGAGCGCCACTGAGCCAAAACCAATCATCTGGAGGAACGAACGTCGAGTCGTGGAATTGAGCATAATCTTGAAATGTTTGTCGCCTTCTACGCCTGGAGGTCGCGATGGTCAATGTCACACAGGCAAATCCGGGTTCGGCCGGTTGTACGGGCCTGGGATGAACGGAAATTTCTTGGCCAGGTCCTCCGCCAGGACGACGCCGAAGCCAGGCTTGTTCGGAACGTTCAGGTATCCATTCTTCACGACCAACGGTTCCTTGAAGACCTCTTCCTTGAAGGGATTGACGGTCTGATTCAGTTCCAGCATCAGCCGATTCGGAATCGCCGCCACCAGCGCGGCATTGGCCATCGTGGTCAACCCGCCGTGCCAATTGTGCGGGCAGCATCGCTTGCCCTGGACGTGCGCCAGGCGAGCGATCTGCCACGCCTCGGTCAATCCGGTGGTGTTCACGTCCGGCTGGACGATGTCGTACGCGTCCCGGTCGATCCACTGTTTGAAATCGAAACGCGACATCATGGTTTCGCCCCCGGATACGGCCACGGTCGGGAGCGCCTGGTTGATCTTGATGTATCCGTCGATCGCCCCATCGCCGCGGCGGTTGATTGGCTCTTCAAGCCACAGGAATTTCAGTTCCTCGAGGACCGGGCAGACTTCCAGGCACTGCTCCAGCGTCCAGCGCATGTTGACTTCCTGGATCAGGTCGAAGTCCGGCCCGACAGCCTTGCGCATCTTCTCGAGGTACGGGATGTACTTCGCTATCGTCATCTGGCTGTTCTTCCATTCCGTTCCGATGCGGAACTTGAAGGCGGTGTAGCCGTTCTCCTTGTGCCGCACGGCTTCGTCGATCAAATCCTCAGGCCGCTGATACCAGGCATACTCGACGCCGCCGCTGGCGTACATCCGAATGCGCGGGGCGGGCGCGGCGTCTGTCGCGAGCAACCGGTACACGGGAATCCCCTTGGCTTTGCCGATGATGTCCCAGAGCGCCGCATCGACCCCGGCCCAGGCCACTTGATACCGAAACGCGGAGTCTCCCCACGCGGGAGTCAGCCGCTCCACGTCGAACGGGTTTTTGCCGATCAGCCGCGGCCGCACGTGCTCCTCAATGAACTGCTTGATGACCTCCGGACCACCATAAGGGCTCGGCTCGCCAATCCCCACGATTCCCTGGTCGGTGAAGACCTCCACCAAAATGGCGTCGGTCTTCCAGACAATGAACGTAGCCGTCTTCCAAACCTTGTCTTTCGGCAGTTCGTAGGACAGCAAGGTCACCTTGACGTCGGTGATCTTGATTCTTTCGCGAGCGATCCTTTCAAGCGGATGGATCCGGGTTCCAAGCACGGATTCTCCTGCAGTGCGGAGCGCGCCGAGCGCCGCCGAAGCGGCGAGAAATGATCTGCGAGACAAGCGTGACCTCATGCCAAATTCAGGGAGAGGGGGCACCTATTTCTTCCGATTCTTGTATTCCTCTTCGAACTTCTTCCTGAGCTCCGGGTTGAGCGGATACACGTCGCGGAAGCGATATTTCTTCAGGCGTGCCATCTCGCGTTCGTAATCCTCGCGCGCCACGAATTCAGTGGTGCGCTCGATCACCTGCTTCGCCAGTTGAGGCGGAAAGAACAGCACGGCTTCCTCGTCCGCCAGCACAACATCGCCCGGCAGAACAGTCACCGTGCCGACGCGAATCGGCACATTCCAGTCCACGCCGATTTGCGTCGCGGGCCTGGGATCAAATCCAATGGCCCACACGGGGAATCCCTCCAGGGCGCGCAATTCGCTGAGATCGCGGGTTGATCCGTAAAGGATGGCGCCTTTCGCGCCCGCCATTTTCGCTCCGAGCGCAGAGATGTCCCCGAAGAAGATGCCGTCCGGAATACCGCCGCCCAAATCGACCACGAGCACGTCGCCTGGCTTGGCTTCCTCAGCGGCGCGGACGTTATAGGCCCGGGGCCAATCGCCTTCCTTGGCCAGCGTCTCCATGGCCTGGTCGAGATCGGGACGGCGCGGCAGGTAACGGATGGTCAGCGCGCGACCGGCCACGCGTGCTTGCGGTTGCGTGGACTTCAGACCGCTGTAATGGCAATTGACGTAGCCTAGTTGCTGCAACACGCCCCAAACCGCTTCGAGCGGAAATTTCTTGAGCTGTTCGAGTTGCTCGTCAGTGACCGGCGTGCGCTGCGGTTTGAGAACTTCCATCGCGGGATGGTACGTCGTGCGGTTAGCGCGGAGCTTCGGGTCCGGATCCACCTGTGCCCAAGCAGTAACGTTCAGAACCGTCAGCAGGATCGCGAATGTAATCGTTTTCATAAGTCTCTTCTTAGCTTAGCTGAGGGCCTGTCTGAAAACTTCCTTCTGGGGGGAACAGGCTACCGGCCTGTTGCGGCGGGCTACCAGCCCGCCGGGCCTTTTGGCGGCAGATTACCGCCAAAAACGGGCTGGTAGCCCGTTCCACCCATTTTTCAGACAGGCTCTTAATTCTCGAACCACCCCGTTCCTTCGATCCGAAACTTCCGCGCCGCTTCCTCATTCATCTCCACGCCAATCCCTGGACGATCAGGCAGGGTGACGAAACCGCGCTCGATGATTTCGCCCTCTTGGACAAAGTCTTTCCACAGCGCGAGCCGCTCGACCCAGTGCCATTCCAGAGCCAGGAAGTTCGGAATCGCCGCGCAAACATGGCACGAAGCCATCGTTCCGATCGGCGACACGACACAGTGCGGCGCGACGGGCACGTAGTAAGTGTGCGCCATGTCCGCAATCTTGCGCGACTCCAGCAATCCGCCGCACTTCTGAATGTCCGGCATGATGATGTCCGCCGCCCGCTTTTCGAGCACTTCCCGGAAACCATGCCGAAGGAAAAGATTCTCGCCGCAGCAAATGGGTGTCTTCGTCGATTCGCGGACGTCGCGCATGGCATCGACATTTTCTGGAGGCACAGGCTCTTCGAGGAACAGCAACCGGAACGGCTCCAGTTCGTGGGCCACGCGCTTGCCGGTCGACAGATCGTATCGGCCATGCATGTCCACCGCGAGATCGATCCGCTTGTTCAGCGTATCGCGAGTGAATGCGACCTTTTGCACCATGTGATCGATCTCGGCATTGCTGGCGGTCCAGTTCACGCGATCCCAGCGCATCGGGTCCATGGCGTCGTCGATATCGATCTTGGCCGCGGTGAAGCCGAGCGCTTCGACCTGCTGGAGTTTTTCCTTGGATCGCGGATCGTTCAGTCGCGGCGTCTGGGTGTCGCAATAGATGCGAATGCGATCCCGCATTTTCCCACCGAGCAACTGATAAACCGGCAGGCCAAGCGCTTTGCCCGCCAAATCCCACAACGCGATTTCGATCCCGGAGAGCGCTGCCACGTACTGACCCGCCTGCGCGCCGGCGAAGATGCCCGAGGTGCGAATCCGCTCGAAAAGCGCATCGACATTGAGCGGGTCCTGGCCAATCAAAAAGCGGCGAAACGAGGCGACCAAAGCCGGCCCGCCCACCGCCGCGTCCGTGGCCTCGCCCTGGCCGATCAAGCCATCGTCCGTGTAAATCCGGACGTGGAGTTGAGCGCCGTGCGCGCGCACCATGGCCGTGCGCACGTCGGTGATCTTCAGCTTGGGGCGGCGGTACGGAGAAGTGGCGCTTTGAACGGCGGCGGAAAGCCCGCTGAGGCCCAGGGCCGCAACGGCGGTTGAACAGAACGATCTGCGGCTGGTAGTGGTCATATTCAACTTATAGAAGCTTATTCCCCAGACGTAAAGCAGGCTGTCGAAGATCGGGTGCGATTAAAACTGTCGGTCAACGAAGTCTTCTCCCTCTCTTCCCAAGGGAGGAGAGGGCTGGGGAGAAGAGGTGCATTGGCTCGCATCTCATGTTTCCAAGAAACCTCTCTCTGGGATCGCACATCTTCAATTCGGTTGCACTGGTGCCACCTTTTACCAAGCTGGCTTGGTCTTCCCTTGACCAACGTCAACGTCCGCCATTTCCAACGAGCCAGTCGGATCACCTTCGAATCCGAAGCCGCGCGATGCCGTAGGACTCGATGGTGTCATCCTCGCCGGAACCGAACGCGACCCGCGCGGGCCAGTAACTGTAGTTCAGCGCCAGGACGTGTCCGTCCGCCTGGACCGTGAAAAAGACGTGTTCGGGGCGCGGAACAGCAATCACTTCGCGGACCCAAGGATGAAGAGAAGCGGTCGTAAGAAGGATGGTTTTCACAAATTCGCCGTAGCGACTCGGCGGATCCACATCGCCGGTGAAACGGTGGAAAGCGCCGCGACCGGCGTCACCCTGGCTCCAGCGTTGAAAGACGTTTGAATCGTCCTCGATCGTCTGCTGGGCGCCCCGAGGGTATGGCGGATAAATAATCGTACCCCCTTGGCGCAGCCAGGCGTCGATCCGGCGCTGGACATCCGACTCGATGTATCGGCCCCAGGCGAATACCAACACTTTGTATCGGTCCAGAAAGCCTTCGCGAATAAGTCGATCATCCAGATAATCGACATCCACGACGCGCCGGATTTCTCGGGCGACCGAATTGAAACCCCACGCGTAGATGTGGCGAAACGCCGCATCACTTAACTGGTTCTCGGTCTCAGGATAGTAAACTGCCACCTCAATGATTGGCTCTTGCGCTGTGTCCAGCATCGGTAAATACCGCAGCCATTTGGCGATGCTGAGTTGGTGATCAAACACATTGTTGTGGTAAGTGAACAGGTGATCGCCTTGGGTGGAAGTCGTATGGAAAATCCGGGCCACGACACCGCGCGCCGTGTGTGAGCTGGCCGGTTCATACCCCAGCTTCACGCGGTAAAGACGAGCGGCCGTCGCTGCCAGGTGCGTGGCGTAGAAATTCTGCTCGTAACTGTCTGTCTCATTCGTGAGCCGCACACCGCCATCCACTTCCACCATGGACTTCGTCTGGGCGCTGTAGTCAGTCCCCGCCTCGCGGAAGCCCCAACCGCCGGCGGATTGGTAAATCGGCGTCCTCGGCATGGCGCGGCGCGCTTCGCGGGCCCACCAATCGCACCAATCGGTCATGGAGTCGGTGTACCAACCGGTGAAATCCAGCCGCTGCCGTTTGGAAAGGATCGTGTTCGGCAGAACGAGTTTGATTTCGTCGAAGCTGCGAATCGCGGCACCCCACGCCTTGTTGAGCATGTCCACTGATTTGTACTTCTCTTGGAGCCAACGCCGGAAATCGGCTTGCCCGTACTCGTCCCCGGCCCACCAGCCGATGTGGATGTGCATCTTCTCGCCTCTGGCAGCCCAGCCGCCGCTGGCCGGATATTGCGATTCGCCGTAATTGCCGCTCGGCCCCAGTCGCACCCCCTCCAGCACGCCCATCGATTCGTAATGTTGGCCAAAGGCTTGCAGGAACCGCGTCACATGGCGTCGTTGGTAGGGACTCCAGATCGTCTGAATCGAGTTCGAGAGACCATGTTCCAGGCAGACGAACCCCGCGTATTCTTTGCTGCCGAGGAACCAATCCGGCAATGCGTAGCCAGAACCAACGATGAGGAGCGGAAACCATTTCAGCTCGCACTCCGCGAGCTTTTGGACGATCGCGTCGTAGAAACTGAAGTCGAAGTCTCCCTCGCGCCGAGGCTCCAACCGCTTCCAGGTCACATAGCTTTCAATGGACGTGAAGCCCAGGACGCGGGCCAGCGGCGCCAGGTCATTCATCGCGTCCAAAGACGCCGGCAAAGCCGTTCTGTCCCCCAACACGTCCACCCCGGCCGTCGTCACGAGTTCCACCCGGTTTTTGAGTGCGACCATGGGTTTGACCTTCTTTGGCACCGACGCTTTGACTTGGGACCAGTTCTCCTCCGACTGGCTCGGCAAAAGCCGGATGCCTCTCAGGTACTGCAATCCCGCAATGTGCAAGATCGGTGTGACGATGATGGGTCTGGACGCAAGGCCCAACCCGGTTGGAGTGGCCGCGCCCACAGTGAGTTTACCTATGGCCATCTCACCCTCGCCGCCCCGACCGTCACGACCCTTCCCAAGCTTGCGGTAGCCAGAAGCGGGGCAGAAATCACCATTAGTTGGGATGGTGGCGGGACGTTGGAGTCGGCCAGCAGTGTCACCGGACCTTGGGCTGCGGTGGCCGGCGCCTCCACCGGCTACAAGGTTCAATCGACAGCTACGAGTGCTTTCTTCCGCGTCCGACGCTGAGAGCCTGTCTGAAAATGTAGGGCAGGCTTCCAGCCTGCCGGTTCGGGCGGCATCCTGCCGCCCGGACGACGGGGCAAGGATGCCCCGTGAACCGGCAGACAAGATGTCTGCCCTACATCCTCAGACAGGCTCTGAGCCTTTAGTCTTGTAACGCTGCAAAGCTGTAATGACTTTGATTACGGCTTTGCCGCGGTGTGGTGGTGAATGCCGGTTCTCAGGATTGATCCGTATCAAGTTTTTCCGGGGCGAGGCTGGCTAAGATTTGAGTTCCATGAACTTTCCACCCTGGCTGCCGCTCATGACGTTCGCGTTGGGCTTGAACATACCACTCCAAGCCGAAGCCCCCTCACCCGCTCGCTCGGCACTTTTGCAGCAGGCGCTCACCGGGCCAATGAAGGACATTCAGGAAATCATTTTCTGCACGCGCCTGAAGTATGATGACCCGCATTGGTTACGCCAACATCGGCTACTACTGCGACGACGAAACCAAGAAGGCCTACACCGGCAATGGCCAGCCTGACGTTGGCCGGCTTTACAAATGGAACCCGCGCACCGGTAGGGCGACCGTCTTGCTCGACGCCGAGGGCGGTTCGATCCGCGATCCGCAAGTGCATTACGACGGGCAGAAGATCCTGTTCGCCTACCGCAAAGCGGGCACGGAGTTTTACCACCTCTACGAGATTCAGACGGATGGCCAGGGCTTGAAACAAATCACGTCGGGAGAGTTCGATGATTACGAACCGGCCTACTTGCCGGATGGCGGCATTGCGTTCGTCTCGACCCGCTGCAAACGCTGGGTCAACTGCTGGATGACCCAGGTGGGCGTGATCTATCGCGGCGACGCAGACGGCGGCAACATCCGGTTAATTTCCGCCAACACCGAGCACGACAACACACCCTGGATGTTGCCGGACGGACGCATCCTTTACACGCGCTGGGAATATGTGGACCGCAGCCAGGTGGAGTTCCATCACCTTTGGACCATGAACCCGGACGGCACCGGGGCCGCCGTCTATTACGGCAACCAGCAGCCTCACATCGTGATGATCGACGCCAAGCCGATTCCCGGCACAGACCAAGTACTCGCCTCGTTTTCGCCAGGCCACGGTGTCAATGAGCACGCGGGAATTGCGACGATTGTCTCCTCGGTCAAAGGCCCGGATGATGCGTCCGTTCCGCGACGACTTCACCAGGGCAAACTCATCAAAGACCCGTATCCAGTGGCGGAGAATTGTGTCCTGGCGGCGCGAGACAACGAGATCGTTCTTCTCGACGGCCGTGGCAAAGTGGAACCGATTTACCGACACACCGGCGAAGGCCTGGTGCATGAACCGCGTCCGATCATGCCCCGGCCGCGGGAAAGAGTCATCCCGCCCCGGACGAATCCCGCCGAAACCACGGGCCGGATGGTGCTGAGCGATGTCTATAACGGACGCAATCTCGAGGGAGTCAAACGCGGTGACATCAAGAAGCTGCTCGTGCTGGAATCATTGCCCAAGCAGGTGAACTTCAGCGGCAGGCCGGACCTCGTTTCGTGGCTGGGCACCTTCACGCTGGAACGAGTGCTGGGCACAGTGCCTGTGGAAGCCGACGGCTCAGCGTACTTCGAAGTCCCCGCCAACCGGCAGCTCTTTTTCGTGGCGCTGGACGAAAAGGATCTTTCCGTCAAACGCATGCAGAGTTTCACGGACGTGATGCCTGGAGAGGTTATCGGCTGCGTGGGCTGCCACGAACACCGCGCGAAAACACCGGAGAATCGTGGTGGTTCCCAGAGCCAGGCCGTCCGTCGCGCGCCCAGCCGGATCGAGCCGTTCACAGGCTTTCCAGACGTCATGGACTTTCCGCGCGACATCCAACCGATCCTCGACCGGCATTGCGTGCGTTGCCACACCCACGAAAAGCGCGAGGGCCGCGTAATCCTCGCTGGCGATCTGGGCCCAACCTGGTCGCACAGCTTCTTCAGCTTGTTTGCGCATCGGCAAGTCGCGGATGGCCGCAACAAGCTGGGCAATCAGCCGCCACGCTCCCTGGGAAGCGCCTCCAGCGCACTCCTGAAGAAGGTCGCTGGCAACCACTATGAAGTGAAGACCACGTGGAACGAATGGCGCACGCTGTGGCTATGGATTGAGAGTGGAGCGCCTTACGCCGGCACTTACGCGGCACTGCGGAACGAACGGACTCAAGCCCACGCCGGCGCGGGCGTCCGGCGAGTGTTCCAGAAGCAAGCCGGCGTCCTCAGCCGCCGCTGTTACTCATGCCATCAGGCGCAAGATTCCCCGAACGCGGCTCCTGCTTTTCCGTTCAACTACGAAACGCGACGCAAGAGCAAGGGCGGGCTGCAACGCCCCGCCGCAGTCTATGAGCGAATCATTCTGGAAAACGATCCCATCGCCCGGTTCAGCACGGACATCCTGCTGAACTTCACGCGGCCGCGTTGGTCGCCATTGCTTTTAGGGCCGCTGGCCAAGTCGGCCGGTGGCTACGGCAGTTGCGGGGACGTCTTTCGCGACACGAACGATCCGGACTATCAGTCGCTGTTATCCGCGATTGAGAAGGGAAAGAAGGATCTCGACGTGGAGCCACGCTTCGCGACGCCCGATTTCAAGCCAAACGCGCAATACATTCGGGAGATGACGCGCTACGGAATTCTCCCCCTATCCTTCGAGTCAACCCGGGACCCCATCAACGTTTACGCAATCGACCAGGCTTACTGGCGGTCGCTCTGGTGACACCGGTGGAAGCTTGAAAAGCGGCGCAGGGCTACCGGACCGAGGAAATCGCACTCGAGGCCTGGCGAAAATTGCTCCAGGGAGGACAATTATTTCGTAGAAAGGCTTTGACAGCCTGCGGGGAGGCCCATTAATACGCATACGTATCATGAGCGGCCCTCAACTCTCCGTCGCGTTCTTCCTCCAGATGTTCGTCATCCTCGGCGTCTGCCGACTGGTCGGCGTCATCGCCCGAAAATTTGGCCAGCCGCAGGTCGTCGGCGAAATGATCGCCGGCGTTCTCCTGGGACCGTCGCTCCTGGGTTTGCTGTTCCCGGAACTCCAGCAACAACTTTTTCCCAAGGAATCGCTCGAGGTGCTTTACGTCGGCGCGCAATTGGGCGTCGGGCTCTACATGTTTCTGGTGGGCGTGGAATTCAAAACGGATCTCTTCCGCAGCCGGATTCACAGCGCGGCGGCGGTTTCGGTGTCCGGAATGCTCGCGCCCTTTGTGCTGGGAGCGGTTCTCGCGCTGTGGTTGATCAAGGTTCCGGGCCTTTTCTCAGCCAAGGCGAAGACCTACGAAGCGGTGCTCTTCCTCGGCGCGGCCATGTCCATCACCGCGTTCCCGATGCTCGCCCGCATCATTTACGAACGCGGGTTGACGGGTACATCGCTTGGCACACTGGCGCTGGCGGCCGGCGCCATCGATGATGCCGCGGCGTGGTGCGTGCTCGCCATTGTGCTCGCCAGTTTCGGAGCCGGCGCTGCCGTCGCCGTGAAAGCGATTGCGGGCGGAGTTGCTTACGGAGTGGTTGTGCTGACGATTGGGCGGAAGCTTCTGATTCGACTGGGGACTGCCGCCGAACGCTCCGGCAAGGTCAGCCCGACGCTGCTGGCGGTGGTGCTGATGTTATTTGCGGCCGCGGCCTGGTTCACCGACGCCATCGGCATCCACGCGGTCTTTGGGGGATTCATTCTCGGCGTCGCCATGCCCCGGGGTCTTTTGGCGCGCGAGCTCCAGTTCCAACTTGCGCCTTTCGCCGTGGTATTTTTGCTGCCGATGTTCTTCACGTTTTCCGGACTCAACACCCGGCTGGACATGGTGAACAACCCCTCCATGCTGCTGATCGCTCTGGCGGTGCTCGCGGCAGCGTGCCTGGGCAAAGGAGGCGCGTGCTGGGCTGCCGCGCGCCTGAACGGCGAAGACAACCGCACGGCGCTGGCCGTGGGCACACTCATGAACGCGCGCGGCCTGATGGAATTGATCATTATCAACATCGGCCTGCAAAAGGGCGTCATCGAACCGGGTTTGTTCTCCATCATGGTGCTCATGGCGATTGTGACCACGCTGATGGCGTCGCCGGTTTTCGAATGGGTTTACGGACGGCACGCGCGCAAGACGGGGCAGTTGGGGACGGCGCCTGTGGATTCTTAGTGGTCATGGACATAAATACGATGACGTTCGCGGCAAGGGATTTTGCGGCCAGACGAGGCGCGAGCGACGAGCATACCCGTTATGGGTCTGTAAGGAGCGAGCCACGAAGTCTGGCTGCAAAAGACCTGCCGCCCTTCGGGTTGCGCCGAATTTGGCCTGTGGCTTCGTTGCGCCTCGGTCACAGAACCTTGCCGGCTATGCTCCCTCG
>VHCZ01000161.1 GCA_016871535.1 Verrucomicrobiota bacterium | reverse complement strand
GAAAAACTTTTTCCCTCGGAGGCCCCGATTCCGGGACCCGGAAAAAGTGTCCGAATTCAAATCGGAATCACTGTCCGATTTGGATCGGAATGACTGTCCGAAATGAATCGGAATCGGTGTCCGAATTAAATTGGAATCGCTGTCCGAATTGGCCCGGAATACGCAGCTGCGCCTCAGAAAATCTTCACGACGCGCATCCTGCGTGCGCCGTGGACAAATCAACCGACAAAAACAAGACAACCAACGAAAGAAACACGAACATGAAACGCATCATCACCTCCACCCTCGCCGCGCTCGCTCTGTCCGCGACGCTCTCCTTCGGCGCGGAACTCCTCAACATCGACCGCGCGCCGGTCACGCGCTGGACGCTTACGATCCCGTGGCGTTTTTCACCGAAAAGGCCGCCGTGAAGGGCGACTTCAAGATCACCGCCACCCATCAGGGCGCGACTTACTTCTTCGCCTCGAAGAAGAATCGCGACGCCTTCCAGGCGAAGCCGGAACGCTACGTGCCCGCTTACGGCGGCTACTGCGCGGTCGGCGCGGCTCTGGGCGTCCTGCTGCCCGTGGACATCTCGACGTGGCAGATCGTCGATGGCCGGCTCGTGCTGAACTACAGCGCGGACGTGCAGAAGATGTTCAACAAGGATCCCGATGGGAACCTCAAGAAGGGCGACGCCAACTGGCCCAAGCTCGTCGCTGACCACGCGAAGTAACCACTCACGGTAAAGGGCCGCCCGGCTTGACCCGGGCGGCCCATCCCCACGGAGCTTTCCATTTGCCTTGGAGGAGGAAGGCGCGGCCATCGCGGCGCACATCCGCTCCTTCCTTGCGAAGCAGAAGCTGTAAGCCTCCAGTCTAAGCTCGCCAACCCACCATGAACTCACACACTGAAACCGTTGCGATGAGTGATTCGAAAACCGCCTCCAGCCAATCCGGCTTCCGCTGGAAGTGGCTGCTCTACGCCGGCGCGGTCGGCGTTCTCATCGCCGTTGCGAAATACTTCCATGTGCAGGAACTGCTCAAACAGGCGCTTGATTGGGTCGGGCAACTTGGCCCGTTGGGGCCGATGATATTCATCGCGCTCTACGTGATGGCGACCGTGTTGTTCGTTCCTGGCTCGGTGCTGACGCTCGGCGCGGGTGCGGTGTTTGGCGTGGTCTGGGGTTCGGTTTACGTCTCCATCGCGGCCACGCTGGGCGCGACCTGCGCGTTTCTGGTGGGCCGTTATCTCGCCCGCGACGCTATCGCCCGCAAGATCGAGGGCAACGATCGCTTTGCCGCCATCGACAAGGCCGTGGCGAATGAGGGCTGGAAAATCGTCGGGCTGACCCGGCTCTCGCCGGTGTTTCCCTTCACGCTGTTGAACTACGCCTTCGGCATCACGCGGGTGAAGCTCGGCCATTACGTGCTCGCGTCCTGGATCGGCATGATACCCGGCACGGTGATGTATGTGTATGTCGGTTCGCTCGCCAAGGCCGCCTCAGGCGAACGCACGCGCACCACCGGCGAATGGGCGCTCTATGGAGTCGGAATGCTTGCCACCGTGGTCGTGACCCTCTTCGTCACTCGCATCGCCAAGCAGGCGCTGGCGAAGCGAATCGTTTGATTGGGTCGAAGCCCGCACGCCTGCGCTGGAAATAACGAACTTACTTTTATGACCGAACAAACTTCACCGCCCGTCCTCCCGTGGGACGCGCACAATCAGAAGCTGGTCTCCAATGTTCATCCGACAGGCTGGAAGAATCCCACGCCGGCACCGCGCTACAACCTCGTTGTCATCGGCGCGGGCACGGCGGGACTGGTCACCGCGGTGGGCGCGGCGGGACTCGGCGCGAAGGTCGCGCTCATCGAGAAGCATTTCATGGGTGGCGATTGCCTGAATGTTGGTTGCGTGCCATCGAAGGCGATCATCCGCGCCGCCCGTGCGGTGGCTGCCGTGCGCGAGGCCGGCGAGTTCGGCGTGAATGTTCCGCCCGGCACGACGGCGAACTTCGGCAGCGTGATGGAGCGAATGCGCCGGTTGCGCGCCGACATCAGCCCGCACGACTCCGCCCAGCGTTTCAGCGAACTCGGCGTGGACGTCTTGCTCGGCGCGGGAAAATTCACCGGCCCGGACACGATTGAGGTTGGCGGGCAGACGTTGCGCTTTGCGAAGGCCGTCATCGCCACCGGCGCGCGCGCGGCCGCGCCACCGATTCCCGGCTTGAAGGATGTTCCCTATCTCACCAACGAAACGCTGTTCTCGCTGACCGAACTGCCGAAACGTCTCGGCATCATTGGCGCTGGCCCGATTGGTTGCGAGATGGCGCAGAGCTTCGCGCGCTTCGGTTCGGAGGTGTTCCTGGTCGAGGCGGAGCACGGCATCCTGCCGCGTGAAGACCGCGATGCTTCGGAGATTGTTCGCACCGCGATGGAACGCGATGGAGTCAAACTTCTCTGCTGCGGCAAAGACCTCAAGCTCGCCAAAGACCCGAGCGGCGTGCGCCTGCAAGTCGGCTCACATGGCCAAGGCTACGACGTGCTGGTGGATCAACTCCTCGTCGCCGTCGGCCGCGCCCCAAACGTCGAGGGACTCAGACTCGAAACCGTCGGCGTCGAGTTCGACAAGAAGGGCGTGAAAGTGAACGACCGTCTGCAAACTTCCAACCCGCGCATCTACGCCTGCGGCGACATTTGCTCGCCGTATCAGTTCACGCACGCCGCGGACTTCATGGCCCGCATTGTCATTCAGAACGCGCTGTTCAAGGGTCGCGCCAAGGCCAGTTCGCTCATCATCCCATGGGCGACCTACACGTCGCCGGAGATCGCGCACGTCGGCCTTTACGAAAAGGACGCGAAGGCGCAGGGCATCGAGGTGGACACGTTCACCCAGGAGTTGAGCAAGGTGGACCGCGCGATTCTCGACGGCGAGACCGAGGGCTTCGTGCGCGTTCATGTGCGCAAGGGCAGGGACGAAATCGTCGGCGCAACCGTCGTCGCGGCCCATGCGGGCGACCTGATCGGCGAGCTCACCCTCGCCATGAAGGGCAAGCTCGGCCTGAAAACCATCGGCGCAACGATTCACCCGTATCCGACGCAGGCCGAAGCCATCCGCCGGACCGGCGATCTCTACAACCGCACCCGCCTGACGCCCTTCGTAAAAAACCTCATGCAACGCTGGCTCGCCTGGCAGCGGTGACTTTGTGGTATGAGAACATGCCCACCAAAATCCCAATCCACTTTGAGACGCCTTGGCGTTGGGTGGTCGGCATCCAGCACGGGCAAGTTTTCCACCAGATCATCCCGTCCCAGCCGCTGAAAGGTCGGGCGGCGGCACGGGTCTCACGCCCTCCGCGTCGCCGGGTGGCGTCTCCCTTGCGCGATTCACCGTCATGGAATAATCGCCTCGGCTGATTGCTCTCAACTGCACGAACGCACGATGACGAAAAACAAACCATTGATTCTCGTCGGACTATGTATTGCCCTCACCTTTGTCTTGCTGGCAACGACGGCGACGCGGCGGCTTTCCGATAAACGAAACAATCCCGGGGAGACTTCGCCTGTGGTGACTCTTGCCGGCGCGCCCACCCCGGCGTGGGAACTCAAGGACGTGAACGGCAAGATGGTGAAGTCGTCCGACTTCGCCGGCAAGGTGGTGATCCTTGATTTTTGGGCGACGTGGTGCGGGCCGTGCCGGATGGAGATTCCCGGTTTCATCGAGTTGCAGAAGCAATATGCGGACAAGGGGCTGGTCGTGATTGGCATTTCGTTGGATCAAGACGGCGCGAGCGCGGTGAAGCCTTTCATGGAGAAAATGGGCATCAATTATCCCATCGTGCTGGGGGACGAAACCGTCGTGAGCGCCTTTGGCGGCATCGAGGGCATTCCCACCACGTTCATCATTGATCGCGACGGCAACATTGTCGGCAAACACGTCGGCTACACGCCCAAAACGGAATTTGAAGCCGACATCACTAGCGGCGGACATCTGTGCATGTCGCCACAAACAAAACCAAACACACCAACACCATGAAGCACTCATCGCGCTCGCGCTTTCGCGCCAAACTGTTTCTTCCCTTGCTCGCCTGCACCGCCACAGCGTGGCTTTTTCGTGATCCCATCCGCACCGGCGTCGCCTTGCTGGTCGCGGGCGCTGGCCTCGCGACGGAATCCGTCGAGGCCGCCCCGCAAAGTCGCGGCTTCTTCAATGGCTTCAACGTGTCCAACGCCACCATTCCCACGAGCGAAATTCTCTCCGGCGGACCGGGCCGCGATGGCATTCCTTCAATTGACAAGCCGAAGTTTGTCCGCCCCACCGCCGCGAACTTCATGCTCCCGGATGACCTCGTCGTCAGCGTGACCATCGGCGACCGGACGCGTGCGTATCCGCTGCGGGTTCTCGTGTGGCACGAAATCGTGAATGACGATCTGGCCGGACAACCCATCGCGGTGACGTATTGTCCGTTGTGCGGCACGGCGATGGCGTTTAATCGTCAAGTCGGCAACCGCCCGCTGGCGTTTGGCGTCTCCGGCCTGCTGCACAACAGCGACGTGCTGATGTATGACCGGCAGACTGATTCACTCTGGTCGCAACTCGCGATGAAGGCCGTATCCGGCCCTCAGGTGAACGCCGAATTGGAATGGCTGGCCAGCGAACATCTGACCTGGGCGGCGTGGAAGGAGAAGTATTCGCAGGGCGAAGTGCTCTCCACGCAGACCGGCTCGCAGCGCAACTACTCCGGCAACGCCTACGCCAGTTATGGACAAAGCCCCGATACCATGTTTCCCGTGCCGACGCACCGGAAGGAATTGCCGAAAAAAGATTGGGTCGTCGGGGTCATCGTGGACGGCGTGGCTCGCGCGTATCCTTTGAAATCCCTGCCGCCCGGCCAGACCGTGCGCGATGAACTCAATTCTGCCGCTCTCGAAATCACTTACCACCCCGCCACCCAACTGGCGGTGGTCAGGCGGATAGAAAACGGCGAGGTTCTTCCTTCGGTGAAAGCTTATTGGTTCGCGTGGCAGGCGTTCTATCCGCAAACTGGATTGTGGCAACCACAATGAAACCGCCTCGTCTGCTTGTTCCAGTCGTCGGTCTGACTCTCGTTGCCGGTGTCTGGTTGTTTCGCGCGCCGTTGCAGGACAAGATCCGCACGAGTGCCACGCTCGCCAACGACGCCTCGAATTCCGAAGCCGTCGCCGAGATGATCGAGCAAGCTGCCGACCCGCGCGCGGCACTGCTGGCAGCATGGAACTCAGGGAAGATTGTTCATCGCGAAGTGGCCGTCAGCGCGATCCGCCGCGTTTTTCCAAACGACCAGCCGCTGCCCTCGGAATTCGAGTCCATTGTTCTGGCCGGCGCGCTCGATCCGGATATGAATGTGCGTGAAACCGCGCTTGGCATATTGCTCGAACGCAAGCATCCAGCTCTGGTGGCGCTCGCCGCCGAACAACTCAAAGACCCCGATCAACAGGTGCGGCTCCTGGGTTTGAATCATCTCAAAGCCGCCCCGCCGACGGTCGGCATTCCGTTTGTCGCGGCGCTCTTGAATGATCCCGACATCGCGGTGCTCGGCCTGAGCGTGAAACTCATTGAGAATTGGAGCGCGGAAAAGTTTGGCGTGAAACTGGCCGACACCGTCCAGGTCGAAGACAAAACAAGCGGCTTGCAGGAATTTCAGCCGGAAGGCAGCGCCAAAACCCAAGCCGCCGCCGAGAGAGCCAAGGCATGGTGGGCCGAACACCAAAGCGAGTTTCCTCCGGTACGCCTTCAAGTCCCCGCCGAAGCCTACTCGGCGCGAAGGCCCCTGCCAGCAGCGAATTTCCCACTTCACACTTTGGAAGGGAAGCCGGTCCGGCTTTCAGACTTTCGCGGCAAGGTGGTACTCATGAATTTCTGGACGACGTGGTGTTCCGCCTGCGTGGGCGAAATGCCCGCGCTCGTGGCCTTGCAGAAGAAGCACGGCGACAAACTGGTCATCCTCGGCGTGTCCTTGGATTACGTTCCCGACAGCCACGGCCACATCGGCGGCCACGCGGCTGTTGAGGAACAGAAGCACAGCGAAGGCGACCACGACGACCACGAGGTCGCCGCAGCGGCGTTGAAACGCGTGCATGAGAAAGTGGCCCGCACCGCCAAAGCGCGAAACGTCAACTATCCCGTCCTGCTCGACGAGCACAACGAAGTCGGCGGACGCTACAACGGCGGCGAACAGCCCACCACCGTCATTGTGGACGCTCAAGGCAACGTGCGCCGCCGTTTCGTTGGTGCGCGCAATCTCGCGGTGTTCGAGGCGATGATTGCGGAGGCTTCGCAACAAGGACACACGTCCATCGCGTCTGATTGAACCATTTGCGGGCGGTGCAATCGTGAGCTTGACCGCAGCGTTTGAGGGCCTGGCGCGACATGTCATTTTTGCGGAGTTGGATGAAGCTGTTGGTTCGGTTTGGCGCGTAGTTTTGAATGGTCAAGCAGAGTGGCTGGCAAAAAAGATTCTGCAATTTGACCTGACATTGGAAAACGTAAAAGCCGTTCTGAACGAGAATGCTACCGAACTGCGCGAGAAAGCATTTCAGACAATTCTGCGAAACCGAGTTCAGCGCGGCGGGATTCTGGCCGATGGTGCGGGGTTGATAAAGACCGGCGAGAGTGGGCGTGGACTTAATTCACGGTGGTATCCTGAAACGCTGGCCCGGCGCATTCGTGAAATCAACCAGCAGAAGGACCGCATCACTTTTGTCGAAGGTAACGGCTTAGATCTGATCGAGGAACAAAAAGCGGATGCGGAGGCGGCGTTTTACATAGATCCACCCTACACTCTTGCGGCTCGCCGGCTTTACAAGGTCTGGCAGATTGATCACGCACGGCTTTTTGCCGCGATGGCTGAGTGCCGAGGCGATTTCTTGATGAGCTACGACAACACAGCGGAGATTGTTGCACTGGCGAGGAAACACAGGTTTGAGAGCAGGCCAATAGCCATGAAGAACACTCACCACGCCAAGATGACGGAACTGCTCATCGGAAAGGACCTCTCGTGGCTGAAAGATTAGCAACCTCTTCTAGCCGGATTTCAATTGGCCGAGCTTGAACCGCAACTGTTCCTCAAATCTTTCTTTCGACAGCGGAACACCGCCGGTCAGAGACTTCACAGAAGCATCGAGTTTCGTGAACACCACTTCACGCGGGACAAGCGCCCAACCACCGGGCTTGATATCGTAGCCAACAACAAACCAGGCAATCTCTGCATTTGAAAGATGGCGCTCACGATCCAAGCTCACCAGCGACCCAAAGAACGCCTCATCAATGACGACCGCCATCTTCTTTCCCCAAGTGCGAATCGTTGGAACTTTCGTCTGAAGTTGTGGCAATAGTCTCTTCGGCCCTGAACTTCGCCAGTCTGGCCGACGGTGCCTGGCCGGAAACGGCAATGCGTTCGTTTCAGTTTGAGCGAGCATCTTGAATTCGTTGGCCATGCTCTTGCCTGAAAAATAAACCGCCTGGAGTTCAAGCGCGCACCAATCCATCGGACTTTGTGTAGGATGCACGAGGACGTTGTCGATGCGCCCGATAAAATTGCGCGAGTCATCATCTTCTTCGTCGGGTGGCGCTTCAGGCCGCAGGCGGTCGAGAAAACCGATCTCACTGAGAACGATAGGCTCTTTGGTTTGAAGCAATGTTTCTCCAACCCAACGGAACAAACAAAACTGGAATAAACCGCCGCGCCCCTCTTTCCTATGCTTGTGAACGAAACGGATTACGAGCACGCGGTATCAACTTATTACGAGGCGCTCTATGCGTTCGGCTACAGTCTCGCCGGCAACGAGGACGATGCCTGCGAACTGACGCAGGAAACCTATTGTCGCCTGCTCACCAAGGGCAGCCAGTTGCGCGATGCGTCCAAGGTCAAATCGTGGCTGTTCACCACGCTTTACCGGGTGTTCCTCGGCTGGAAAGATCGACGGGCTCGGCTGCCACATTTTGAAATCAGCAGCGTCGAGGGCGAATTGGCCGCCAATCACCCCCGCCTATGTGGACGTGTTGGAGAATGATGCCATTCGGGATGCGCTCTTGGAACTGGAGGAGCATCACCGCACGCCACTGACGCTGTTTTACATGAACGACCATTCCTATGAAGAGATTGCGGAAATCCTTGACGTGCCCATCGGCACGGTGATGTCGCGGCTGTCACGCGCGAAAGGGTTGCTGAGTGAGCGGCTTGTCGCCCGCGCCATCGGCATCGAACGCGAGAACAAGATTTTACCGATGGAACGGAAAACCAATTCACAGTCGTAATTGTATGAACAACGAAGAAGCCAAATTGATCCTGCAAGCGTATCGCCCCGGCGGGCAGGACGCGAACGAGCCGCGATTCCGCGAGGCGTTGGAGCAGGCGCAGCGCGACCCGCAACTCGCGCGTTGGTTCGCGAACGAGCACGCACTCGATTCGCGCATCAGCGCCAAGCTCAAGGCGTCCATCAAACCACCCGCGCATTTGAAATCCCAATTGCTCGCGCAGCAAACAATTGTTCGCCCTCTCGTTTGGTGGAAACAACCCGCGTGGCAGCTTGCCGCTGCTGCGTGCCTGGCATTGCTCGTCACCATCGCGGCGATGTGGCTGAAGCCCCGTCGCACGGCTGACTTCGTTCAATATCGCGCTACGATGGCCGAGTTCGCCGGGAAGAAGCTCGACCGGCTTGATCTGATGTCTCGCGACATGGCCGAAGTGCGGCGCTGGCTGGCGCAAAAAGAGTCGCACGCTGACCTTGTGCTCCCTGTTGGACTCGATGGCCGACCCAGCCTCGGCTGTAGTCTGCTTGAATGGAGCGGCAAAAAAATTTCGCTCATCTGCTTCGAGTTGGAGAACCGACAGATGGCGCATCTCCTTGTGATTGACAGCGCCTCGTTCAAAGACGCGCCGGAGTCGCCTGTGTTCAATCAAATCGGCGAAGTCGCGACTGTCAGTTGGAGTCGCGGCGGCAAAACCTACGTTGTTGCCGGCAAGGGCGGCAATCAACTTGACCTGATGAAACTCCTCTAGGGCATTCGCGATTTCACATCATGAACACAGTGAACAACCATCGTTCCGAATCAGCGGTCAAGCAGCGCTACTCCACCGCTGCCAAAGCGCCGGAAGCCGCGCTTTGCTGTCCGGTCGAATACAACAAGGACCTGCTCAAAATCATCCCGCAGGAAGTGATCGAGAAGGATTACGGCTGCGGTGATCCGTCGCGTTATCTGAAACGCGACGCCCAGCCATGGCAGACGGTGGCGGGCATCGAGTTCCGCTCCGTGACGGTCGAAGCCTTCAAGGGCAAGCAAGGTGACTGCCTGAAACTGAACCAGTCGGCTGTCTATCGCGGCCCGTTTCGCGAAGTGCTGGATGACGACGGCCATCGCCTGCGTCGTGGCGAACGCGTCGCGGTCTGCGACAAAACGTTCCAGCTCTACTCGCAGCCGCCTTACGCAGAGCACTTCGAGTTCATCGAACCGCGCGTGCCGGTGAAGCCGGAGGACGTCAAGCCGTGGGATCGCAGCCGAGCCCACCTCCGTCATCTGTGCGAAACCAAGGGCATGGATTACGATGCCAGCACCGCGCCCAGCCAGTGCTGCGACGGAGGGTCATGTTGCTGACGGGCGCAGCCACGCGCATGAATCGCTTTGCCGAAAAACTTTCGCTCCACGGACTGAGCCTGCGCCGTGCGCGCTTGCAGACGCTGCAAATCAACGTCGGGCGTAAGTGCAACCAGACTTGCACGCATTGCCATGTGGACGCCGCCCCGTGGCGCACCGAGATGATGCCCGCCGACATCGCGCGCCGTGTTGGCGAATGGATTCAGGAACATCGTCCGTCCGTGGTGGACATCACAGGCGGCGCGCCGGAGTTGAGCGAACATTTCCGCTACTTGGTCGAAACCGCGCGCGAGGCTGGCGGCCACGTCATTGACCGGAACAACCTCACGATCATCGAGACCGAGGCGTTCGCGTGGTTGCCGGAGTATCTGGCGCAGCATCAGGTCGAGGTCGTGGCCTCGCTGCCGTGCTATTCGGCGGACAACGTGGATGCGCAGCGTGGCGACGGCGTGTTCGCCAAAAGCATTTCCGCGCTGAAGAAACTGAACGCCGTCGGCTACGGCACGCGCCTGCCATTGAGCCTGGTTTACAATCCGCTCGGCGCAAAGCTGCCCCCGCCCCAGGCCGAATTGAAGGCGGATTACAAAGTGGAATTGCGCCAGCGATTCGGCATCGAGTTCACGCGCCTCTTCACGATCACGAACCAGCCCATCGCCCGCTTCGCCGAAGATCTTCGCGCGCACGGCCAATGGGACGCGTATCTGGAACTGCTCGCCAACAGCTTCAACCCGGCGACGGTCGAGGGCTTGATGTGCCGCAGCACGATCAGCATCGGCATGATGGGCGAGGTGTTCGATTGCGACTTCAACCAGATGCTCAAGATGCAAGTGCGCAACGGCCAACCGCTCTTCCTGTGGGACGTGACGCCCGCGCGGCTCGACAACTGGGAAATTCAAACCGGCGTTCATTGTCTCGCCTGCACCGCCGGGAGCGGCAGCAGTTGCACGGGGGCATTGGGCTGTGGTTTCATGCCGACCGCGACGCCTCTTTCGCTGGTGCTGTTCACGCGCCTGCCACGACCGGGCCGCGCGAAGACCCGGCTCATTCCCGCGTTAGGGGCGGAAGGCGCGGCTGAGTTGCAGCGCCGCATGACGGTCCTGGCCGGACCTTCCTGCGTCACCAGTTCATCTTGCTGAGGCATTTTCTCGGAGCAAAGCCCTCGGCACTTGCCTCCGCGCGATCCGGTCCGCCACAGCGGAAGCCGTAGCCGGAAACCCGGATGCCCTGCCGGGCGACGAGACTTCGTAGTTTGGCGGCGAAGAGTCGTAGTGGGATGATTATTCGTAGCGGCTTCCAAAGCGGAAGAACTGCGGATTTTCCAGCAATTGCGGGGTTTTGACGAAGAACAGCGGTTGGCACGAGTCCTGTGATAGGAGGTGTGTCGGCGATGAACGTGCCGACGACGAAACGAAGAAAAGCAACAAACCAAACGAACATGAGCGCTCCCAATCTCACCCAACTTGCCCCGCGCAGCCCGCGCGTGCGCCTCGGCGGCTACACCATCCTTCCGCGCGTCCTCGACAAGGCTCCTGCGTTCCCATTCCGGCCGGACTCCGTTACCCCAGTTACCTCCTGTTTAGATTAGAACAAAGCCCTACTAAGTGGTCCGTTTCGTAAATACGCTCACGTTCGTTGCGCCCAATTTGGCCTGGGGCAAGGCGCGACGAGCGAGCATCCCCCGCCAGTGGGGCTGTGACCGAGGAGCAACGCAGCCCCAGGCAAAATTCGGCGCAACCCGAAGGGCGGCAGTTCTTTTTCGCCAGACTTCGTTGCTTGCTCCTTACAGATCCACTTCGGGATATGCTCGTCGCTCGCGCCTCGTCTGGCCGAAAAATCCCTTGCCGCGAACGTGATCGTATTTATGAAATGGACCACTAAGGTTTCTGACCCGGCTTGTTCCCCGCCCGGCCGCGCGCTCCGGGCTTGATCGCGGTCTCCGCCGGGTCCGGGGAAGGCACTTTCAACTGGGCGCGTAGTCGCGCCAGTTCCTGTTCCAACTCTTTCTGCGTCACCGCATATTGCGGCGCGCCGTACACGTTCTTGAGTTCGCGCGGGTCCGATTTCAGATCGAACAGTTCCCAATAGTTGAACTCCGGCTCGTAAAAATGGACGAGCTTGTAGCGATCCGTCACGACGCCGTAATGGCGGGCGACGCTATGAGGGCCGGGAAACTCGTAGTAATGATAGTAAAAGCTCTTGCGCCAATCTGCCGGAGTTGAGCCTTTGAGAATGGACGCCAAGCTGCGGCCTTGCATCTCGCCCGGCACTTCCACGCCGGCCGCTTCCAAAAACGTTTCGCCAAAATCCAGATTGGAAACGAGGTCCGAGTTGACGCTGCCGGGTTTCGTCACGCCCGGCCAGCGGACCAGCAACGGGGTGCGGAGCGATTCCTCGAAAATCCAGCGCTTGTCAAACCATCCGTGCTCGCCGAGGTAAAAACCCTGATCTGAGGAATAGACCACAATCGTGTTCTTATCCAAACCGGTCTCCTTCAGGTAATCCAGCAAGCGCCCGACGCTTTCGTCCACCGACCGGACGCAACCGAGGTAATCGTGCATGTAACGGTTGAATTTCCAGCGCACCAGATCGTTGCCCTGGAGATTGGCTTTGCGGAACTCTTCGTTGCGCGGCTCGTAGTAAGCGTCCCATGCTTTGCGTTGTTCGGGCGTCAAGGCTTGCGGCGGCGTGAGCTTGAGATCGCGCGGTGTCATCGTGCGGGCGATGGTCATGTCCTGGTCGCGCTCCGCTTTGCCTCGGCCGGCGTAATCGTCGAAGAGTGTGTCCGGCTCCGGATATTTGCGGCCGCCGTCGTGGTTGAGGTATTTCAGGTTCGGTTCCCACTCGCGGTGCGGCGCTTTATGCTGGGCCATCAGGAGGAAGGGCTTGTTCGGATCGCGCTTCTTCAGCCAATCGAGCGCGAGATCGGTGATGATGTCCGTGACGTAGCCTTCGTGTTTCACGCGCTCGCCGTGGCGGATCATGGGCGGATTGTAGTACTGACCCTGGCCGGGAAGGATCTCCCAGTAATCGAACCCGGTCGGATTGGAGACCAAGTGCCACTTCCCGACGAGGGCCGTCTGGTAACCCGCCTTCTGAAGTAATTTGGGAAAAGTCATCTGCGACCCGTCGAAGCGGCTGTTGGTGTTGTTGTAAAAGCCGTTCGCGTGGGAATATTTCCCGGTCAGGATCGTCGCGCGGCTCGGACCGCAAATGGAATTCGGCACCAGGCACCGATCGAAGCGCATGCCTTCGCGAGCGATGCGATCCAGGTTCGGCGTCTGGATCAACCGCGAATCGTACGCGCTGATCGCTTGATACGCGTGATCGTCGGAGAAAATGAAGAGGATGTTCGGGCGGGCTTCCGCGCCTTGGCTTGAAGACAGGCATCCACAAAGAAGACCGCAAAGCAATGCAAAGGGGGCGCGCAGTTGGTTCATGGAAGTATTCATAACGCGCAGAGCTCCCGCTCGACCAGTTCGAAGTGGGGGGCGGTTCAGGGGAAACTTGCAGAGCCTCCAAGCCATGCGCACGGCCCTTGAACTGGTAAGGACGCGTTCCACCGCGTCCCTGAAATTGTCTTTTCGATCGCGGAGTAAAGTCAGGGACGGAGTGGAATCGGTCCCTACCAGGTTGAGATACGCCCACAATCCCGTCACTGCTTCGCGCCGAGGCAATAGAGGAACCCTTTCCCCAACGTCCAGGCGCGACGGGATTGGGTCACGTCGCCGCGCCCGCCGGCCTGTAAGCCAGCGAACCGCCCGTGCGGCCTCCAATGCAAAACACCATGTCCTGGTACAACGGAAAACAAGGTCCGGGAAGGCATGCACCTCTTGACCACCGTCCGAGAGTCTCTCGGCCGACTGGTCGGCAAGTAGTCGAAGTTACACCGACAACCGGACAATCCGCGCGCCGAGCTGTTCGTCCCAACGCGAGAGGTAACTGAGCGTCCGATACACCTGTTCGAGCCGGTCCAGCGGCAGCACCCTGCGCCGTTCGCCCGTTCCAACGGGAGGAGCGCCTTCCCAAACCGGATTCATGGCTTTCAGTTCGTCGGCGACCTCCTCTCTTTTGGCCCGGATGGATTGCTTCAACGCCTGCAATTGGTCCACCCATTCGAGCGCTTTCTCGAAGTATTGCGACTGGAGCAAGGGCGCCGTCACTTTGGATTTCTCACGCAGAAAAGCATCCACGTTCCGGCAGATCTGCCCGACCTGAAAAGCCAGATCCGCCGCGCTCGAAGGCAGGCGTTCGATTTCCACTGGCCTGGTCTCCGACTCGATTTCCAGCAAGTGGCGCAAGCGATCCTTGGGTTCGCGCAGGCAATGATAGGCGGCGTTGATCTCGGCTGAGCGTTGGTTTGCCGCGTTCCGTTCTGCTTCGGACGCCGAATGCAGGCGGTCGGGGTGGGCGGTCGCGGAAAGGGCCAGAAACTTCTCCTTCAAGGAGTCCGAGTCAATCCAGGGCCGCCGCGGGAACTGAAGGTGGGCAAAATAATCGGGCATTCGAGGGTCACGGGATACGGGCGCTGGCTTCCGTCAAATCAAAGGCCATTCATTCCTGAACTGTCCCTCCGGCTCTTGCTCTTAATCGTAATCCTACTCTTGATCCTTAATCCTTCGATTACGATTAGGAGTAGGAGCAAAACACGGCTGCAAACCTTAGTGGTCCATTTCATAAATACGCTCACGTTCGCGGCAAGGGATTTTTCGGCCAGACGAGGCGCGAGCGACGAGCATATCCCGAAGTGGATCTGTAAGGAGCAAGCAACGAAGTCTGGCGAAAAAGAACTGCCGCCCTTCGG
>VHCZ01000160.1 GCA_016871535.1 Verrucomicrobiota bacterium | reverse complement strand
TTTTGAAACCAAGCAGGCTTCCCATGCACTGTTCAGAGTTCAAAGTTCAATGTCTGACGTTGGACGTTGCCGGAGGAACATCGAACATCGAACACCGAACGCAGAACGTCGAACCAACGGCCCCGGCTCATGGAGCATTAACACGGTGATCGGACCAAGGGAACTTCCCTTGAACCGGACGGTAGGGCGAGCCTGTCCCCAGCGAGCCGAGTCGGACGTGTTCCACGCACGTCGAGCGACTCGCCGGGACGGACTCGCCCTACCAGGTTCATGGAGAGATCTGGAGAGAGGGGTTTCTTGGAAAAGCTAAACGGACGCACCTCCTCTCCCCAGCCCTCCCCTCCCTTCGGGAAGAGAGGGAGAAGACTTCGTTGACCGACAGTTTGAATCGCGCTCTGCCGCCTGCAGGCCGGCCCGGATTCCTGACACGGAACGCTCCTGATAAAGCGCAGTGAACTGCGCTTTATCAGGCGACGATTGGACCGGCCAAAACGCAATGAAATGGACCCCTAAGCTAAGTGGTCCATTTCATAAATACGCTCACGTTCGCGGCAAGGGATTTTTCGGCCAGACGAGGCGCGAGCGACGAGCATATCCCGAAGTGGATCTGTAAGGAGCAAGCAACGAAGTCTGGCGAAAAAGAACTGCCGCCCTTCGGGTTGCGCCCAATTTGGCCTGGGGCTGCGTTGCTCCTCGGTCACAGCCCCACTGGCGGGGGATGCTCGCTCGTCGCGCCTTGCCCCAGGCCAAATTGGGCGCAACGAACGTGAGCGTATTTACGAAACGGACCACTAAGGCTCGTTGGCCGTGTAGCTGGATTCCAGCACTTTGCCAATCCGCTGGCGGCATTCGATCAAATGCGCGCGGCTTGTGTCGTCGATCTTCAGATCGGACAGGTGCAGCTTCTTGTCGATGCATCCTTCGATTTCCTTGAGGTGCATTCGCGCCAGGCTTTTTGCGTCGGCCGGGACGGAGCTCGATCCGCCAATGATGATTATGTAGCCGTAGAGGTCCTCGAGCGGACTGCGACGGTTGCCCAGGACCATGCTAGCCAGCCGGCGCACGTGCTCGCGCTGGAGATTGCGGCGCACGGTCGAGAGCGACACTTCTTTCGTGTCCGAGCCGCTCGCCAGCTCGGACCACACGCCGTCGGTGATCGCGCGGAAAATCTCCGAGATCTTGATCGGATTGGCGCCTTCGTCAGACTGAAGTTCCTGGTTCATGATGCGGGAAAGGACGCTGCCGTCGAAGCACTGGTTCAGGACAATTCTTTGAATGCCAAGAATCCGGTCATAAATCGGGAATGTAATCCCGCTGCCGGAGAAGCTGTCGCTGCCCCAGTGGTACCAATGTTCCGTCGTCAAGCGCCGGAGCAACGAAGGCGAGAACTTGAACGCCTGATCGCTCAGAATCTTATCCACGAGCAATCGCAAAGCCTCCCGTTGCTTGCTGCCTGCCATCGGAACGATCGGATCGCGGCTCCGCTCTCCGCCCTTGAAGTCGCGGGAAAAGCTTTGCCCGCCGATGTAGGAAGCGGCCAGGTAAGCGGCGTTGCCGAACTGTCCGACCAGGACGGAAAAAGCGGAACGCAGCCGCGCCCAGGACTCACCGTCCTTGACCACTTTCTCATCGAGGTTCTTGAGCAAATCGGCGGCGAGCATCATGCGTTCTTGCCCGTAGCGCAACGGATCCGAGCCCAGGTCGTAGGTGTTGACGAGCGGATCGTCGCTCATCCAGAGGTCTTCGTCGGTGGCGTAGGTCAGGTCCGGATCCGGTGAGCGCGCGGCGATTTTCTTCAATTCGGCCGCCTCGTCGCCCTCGACTGGCTTGTAAGCATATTCGATGGCCCAGTAATCATACGGCCCAATGGTCGTCGAGGCGTAATCGCCCTGCTTTTTGCCTTTGGGCGCGATGTTGATGGGGTTGTAATCCATGACACTGCCCGTCATGCCTTTGGTTTGCGTGATGCTCGCATCATTGACCTGGTCGTTGCTGAGCATGCTGCTGGCTTTGAAGTTGTGCCGCAGTCCGAGCGAGTGGCCGACCTCGTGCATGACGACTTCCTTAATCGCCTGGCCCAGGAATTCCTCCGGCAACTTGCCGCCCGGATCGATTTTGCCCTGATCCGCCAGAGCCATCGCCGCCATGGCGAACTCATAACGCTTGCCCGTTGCGAACTGGCAACTGGCCAGTTTGCCCGGCCCCAACCGGCGGCTGAGCTGCATCTGAAGCGGGCTCAGGTCCGCCGGCACCAACTGCGGAATCTCCCGATCGTTATTCCCGAAAGCGCCTTTCAACTCCCAACGCCGGTGCGGCAAAGGGAACGGCAAGCCGAAGCCATGTTTGGCCGCCATCATCGGGCTGATCACCTCCGCCACCGCGAGCGGTTCCTGCGCCTCCTCGCCGGTCGGGACCGGGGTGCCGACCAAAAAGGCGTACTCGCGTTTCCAGATGCGAATCCAGCTCGCGTCGAAAATCACGTCGCCATCGATCATTTCTCCCGTGAGCGGATTCGAGCGGAGACCGGACATGGCGAACGTGTAGGGCGTGGTGATCCAGCGGAATGTGCAGTAATTGATGTCTTCGGGCTCGAAGTCCTCCCCATCCTGCTGCCAGCGCACGGCGAGGGCGTTGCGGAAACCGATTTTCTCGAAGGCTTTGTTCCATTCCAGAATGCCTTCTTCCACAAACGGACGGTATTCGTGCGGGACGGTGTTTTCGACCCACCAGACCACTTGTTTCCTCGGTGGAGACAGCTTGGCTCTCGGATCGGCCTTCTCCAGCCGCCAGCGATTGATGTAGCGCACGAAGGTCGTGTCTGGATCGTTCGAGCCGAAATCCCGCGTCGCATTCAGGAAATGTCCGACGCGCTGATCCGCCACCCGCGGCCGGTAGCCCGGATCGGGCAGACGCGCGAGCGTGTAATGAATGACCAGCGTGATCCCGCGCGGATCGACGATGCCGCTTTCGCCAAATCCGAAAAATCCGCGCCCCATGTACGTTGCTTCGACTTGCAATTCGACGTTGTTCGGGAAGGTCTTGATTTTGCTCCAGGTTGATCGGTTCCGGTCCAGCATGCCGATCCGCAAATCCGCGAAGTCGCTGAAGAAAATCTGGCTGAAATCGACGAGCGCGCCCTGTGTCATCGGATTGATCGTGATAATGGGCAGCGCCATCAGCACCGAGTCCGTGTAATTCTGCTGGACCGCCTTTTCCAGCGGCGATCCAGGCGTCGCGCGATAGTGAATATTTCGGCGGAGCACCTGAATTTTGTCATCGACCCGCCGGAAGACCAGAATCCATTCATCCCCGAAATTCAGCGGCGTGCCTGCTGAAGCCACACCGCGCGCAATGGCCATCGGCGCGATGATCGGTTGATTCAGGACCATGGGCTTGATCTCGCCGTAGAGCACTTCATTGGTTCGGTAGAGCGTGAACAAGCCGTCGTACTTGATCGTGTCGCGCGTCACATCCGCGAATTCCCGGAATTTGGACGGTGGCCGCGGCGGGAGGCTGGGCATAACGTTGGTCAGAATCACCGCCCCCGGAGGCGGCGAAGTTTGAGCGCGTCCCGTTCCGCTGGAAAAGGGGAGCATCAGGATGGCAAGGCCGCTCGTGATGCGCGCGGCGTTGCGACAGAAACCTCCGGTCGCGCCTTTGCGAGGAGACCGGGTTGGCGATGGAATTGGCCGCATGGCAGTTGCAAATCGCGGCTGAGTCTGAGGAGAGAACGTGGGAAAATTCATGGGCTTAATAGGAAGGTTTGGTTGAAAAATGCAAGCGGATTTGCGCCGGCAGTGGCCATGCTCATCTTGCCGGGAGCGCCGACATCCTTGTCGGCGAATTCCTGTTATCTTTCAGCAACCCGACACGGCGGCAGAGACGCCGGCACTCCCGGAGTCGCAAAATGAGAATCGCTGCGGCGGCAGACCGTCCCCTCAGTTAAGGTGGCGCGAAGATTTCCTGTCGAGCCAATGCCATCGAAGAAAAGGTCCGCAGGCTATAAGCCTCGCCCCACCCTCGTTAACCGAGGGGGTGCGCGGCGGCAGCAATTCTGCCCATGAACCAGACGGCAGGGTGAGCCTTGGGCGAGCCTGTCCCCAGCGAGCCGAGTCGGACGTGTTCCACGCACGTGGAGCGGCTCGCCGGGACGGACTCTACCGGGTTCATGGGCCGATTGCAGGAAACTTCCCATTTCTTCAGACCGTGGCCTTTAGGCCGCTTCAACGCTCGACCGCGGAGAGTGCGCTGAAGCAGCCTGAAGGCTGCGGTCCGCGCAGTTTTCGGTTCATGGGCGATGGGCATGGCCCTGAGACCAAGGGCGCTTGCTATGAAGCACGGCGCGAGCCTCGCCCCCTTCGCGAAGGGGCACTCACAGCGCAACTTTTCGGGCCGCTTGGTGATAAAAGAAAGACGATCATGCAAGGCACAGACAACAACGGATTACCCAAGCCGGGGCAGCGTCATCGCCCCGCCCATGAGGCTGAACACCGCCTTCCCCTGGATCAATCCCATCACGGCGACCACGCGGGTGCCTCGGAAGAGGAAGCCCGGCTCGATCACCTGCTGCGCCGCTTGCCGGACGCTCCCCTTTCCTCGAACTTCACCTCCCAGGTGCTCAACCTCGCGGCTCGGGAAGCTTCGGGTCGTACGCCGAGCGCATCACGGGCGCTTTGGCTTTCATTCACTGAAACCGTGTTGTCTTCGCGGTGGGCCGGCCGCCTGGCCATCGTATCTGTCATCGTCGCCGTGACGGCCTTGTCCGTTCATCAATATCAAGCCGCGGCGCGGCGGGAAGTGGCCCGGAGCGTGGCGGAAGTTTCACGCGTGGCTTCGCTGCCGATGGATGTGCTCATGAATTACGAGGCCATTCAGCGCCTTCGGGAAAATCCGAAGGATCGAGAACTGGACTTGGCGTTGCTCGCCGCGTTGAAGTAGCAGTCTTTCAGAACGAGCCATGCGTTTTATTCCGATTGCTCTGAGAGAAAATTCCGCGAGTGAACCGCGCTTTGAATTCCTGAAGCCACCCCCAGCCCCTCCCAGGAGGGGAGCTCTGTTGAATGCCGTCGTTGGCGGTTCCCCTCCTGGGAGGGGTAAGGAGTGGGTTCGCGGGGAAGGAATTCGGGCACGTTGTTCGGGCTGGGTGCTGGCCTGCCTCCTGATCTGCACGCTGGCTTCTGCTCAATCGCCACAGAACGCCGGCGGCGCAGCTCCAGTTGCTCCTCCGCTGGGCGATTCAAACCTTGACCCGGCCGCGGCTTCCCCGGTCGCCTATTTTCGCCAGTTGCTCGACATGCCGCCTGCCGAAGCGGCACAGTCCCTGGCCCAGAAACTCGAACCCAAACGAAAGGCACTGCAAGCGAAGCTCGACGAGTATCGGAAGCTCACGATCGAAGAGCGGGAAGCCCGGCTGCGCCTGGTCGAACTCTGGTATTATCTGCAGCCGCTCATCAGTCTCGCCCCCGCGGAACGGCCTGCGAAGCTGGCGGCGGTGCCCGTGGCGTCGCGGCCGTTCGTGGAAGAGCGGCTGAAATGGTGGGACCTGGTGCCGCAGGAACATCGGAAGCAGTTCCTCGAAAACGAGCTGGCCATCCAGTATTTCGTCCGCCTGGATTCGAGCACGCCCGCACAACGCGAACAGCTGGCGGGCAAATCGGCGGACGAGTGGAGGGCGCTGGAGGAAAAACTCCAGCAATGGAGCGCGCGTCCTCCGGAAGAGCGCGTCAAGATGTATCAGCATTTTCAGGATTTCTTCGAATTGCCGGAGAAGGAGCGGGACAGAACTTTGCACGCGCTCTCCGACGAGGAGCGGCAGAAGCTGCAAAGATCGCTCGAAGCTTTGGAGAGATTGCCGGCCCATCAGCGCGCCACTTGCATTGAGTCGTTCCGGAAATTCTCCAGCCTGTCCAAGGAAGAACGCGAACAGTTCCTCCATAACGTGGAGCGCTGGCAGGAAATGAGCCCGCGCGACCGCCAGAATTGGGTCAACCTGATCAATCTTCTTCCTCAATCCGGACCCGGACAAGCGCCACCGCGGTTGCCACCGGGCATGGGACAAACGACGCCCACCAAGCCCCCGCCCCAATTGCCAGGCCAAGGGCGTTGAGCTTCGCTCTCGGCTCTTTGTCGCTAACCCGGAGGGAAGGCTTGCGTAACTGGGTCGGCGCGGGTATGGACCACTGCAACCACCCTATGCATCCTCCTTCGCGATCGAAAACATCGTTCTCAACGGCGTTCGCGATTTGTCTCATCGCCGCCTTCTCCGCCGTCACGCCGCATGCAGAGCCCGCTTCGGCTCCCGGTCCGGGCGCACCGCCACCGCTGAACTGGACGACTCAGCAGGACCACCAAAACATGATGGAACAGTTGGGGATTACGCGCCTGCGGCCCGGTCCAAGCGGGCGGGCCAACGCCACCAACGCCGCGAACTACGATCCCGCCAAGGCCAATCCCTTTCCTGACCTGCCCGATCCGCTGACTTTGAAAAACGGTCAAAAGGTCACCACCGCGGAGACATGGTGGAAACAGCGCCGCCCGGAAATCGTTGAGGACTTCGAGCGCGGGGTCATTGGCCGCGTGCCGAGGAATGTCCCCAAAGTGACGTGGACAATCTCGACGCAAGCGGCGGACCGGGTCGTGGGCAAGATTCCTGTCTTTGCGCGGCAATTGGTCGGGCGCGCGGATAATTCCGGTTGTCCGTCCATCGAAGTCAACATCCAGATGACGCTGGTTACGCCGAAGGAGGCGAAAGGACCCGTGCCGGTCCTGATGATGTTTGGCGGCTTTGGCGGCGGTTTTCCGCGGCGGCCCGGCGAACCGGCGCCCACCAATCGGTTCAGCGCTTTTGGCGGCGGCACCTTCGCGGATCCACCTTCCACCGAGCAGTTGATCGCCGCGGGCTGGGGGTACGCGACCATCAGTCCGGCCAGCATTCAAGCGGACAACGGCGCGGGCCTGACCAAAGGGATCATCGGCCTGGTCAACAAAGGCCAGCCTCGCAAGCCGGACGATTGGGGATCGTTGCGCGCCTGGGCCTGGGGCGCCGCACGGGGGTTGGATTACCTGGAAACCGACCCGACCGTGGACGCCAAGAAGGTCGGCATTGAAGGGGTCTCGCGCTACGGCAAAGCGGCGCTGGTCGCGATGGCATTCGAACCGCGTTTCGCGATGGTGCTCGTCGGTTCTTCCGGCGAAGGCGGAGCCAAGTTGCATCGGCGCAATTTCGGCGAAGCGGTGGAAAATCTCACGGGATCGGGTGAATATCATTGGATGGCCGGGAACTTTCTGAAATACGGCGCCGCCGAATCTGTTTTCGGGAGCAAGAACGCCGGAGACATTCCGGTCGATGCCCACCAGTTGATCGCCTTGTGCGCGCCGCGCCTCACTTTCATCAGCTACGGCATCCCGGAACGCGGCGATGCCCTCTGGCTCGACCAACAGGGAAGCTATATGGCCACCGTGGCCGCCGGGCCGGTCTTCCGTCTTTTGGGGGCGCGGGATTTGGGAGTGACGGAGGACTATCGCACCGCACAAAAGCCGGAGGTGAACGCCGGCCTGCTCGACGGCGAACTGGCGTGGCGTCAGCACGACGGGGGGCACGAAGACCGCACCAACATGAAGCACTTCATTGCCTGGGCGAATAAGTTCATCAAGCACACGCTCTCGGCCAACTAAACACAACGTCATCAATTTTCTACTTATGGGTGGAAATCTATGACGTTGTGTTTAACAAGCGGTGCGCAAGGAGAAGCCCTGGCCATCCCGCATCCCCGCCATTTTGACTTTGACACCGGTTTGCCCTTGGAAAGCGAGCCGGCGCCGGGATATGCTTTCGCGTTCAAAACGTATGGCGGCGACGCAGAGTTCATATGTCAAAGCTGAAACCGGTCCTGGGCCGGCCGAGTTGCTGACCTACGAGCAGTTTCTGGCCTGGGTCGATGAAAACACTCATGTCGAGTGGGTGAGTGGAAAGGTGGTGCCGATGAGTCCAATTTCCCGGGAACATTCTGACCTGTTCAAGTTTCTGCTCAAAATTCTCCTCGCGTTTGTCGAGGAGCGTGGCCTTGGCGAAATCCACTGTGATCCCTTTCAAATGAAAACCGGTCCAGCGTTGCCTGGCCGTTCGCCTGACATTCCTTTCGTCGCCACGGAGAATCTAGATCGTCTCAAGACCAAGTTTCTGGATGGTCCCGCGGACCTGGCGATCGAAATCGTCAGCCCTGAAAGCCGCACCCGCGATCGAGGGGAGAAGTTTTATGAGTACGAGGAAGGCGGCGTGAAGGAATACTGGCTGATCGATCCGCAGCGCCAGAAAGCGGAATTCTATCATTTTGGCCCCGACGGCCCGATGGAAGTCTCTCGCGAGGGACTTTTCGAGAGCCTGGTTTTGTCTGGCTTCTGGCTAAAGGTGGACTGGATGTGGCAGAGGCCATGGCCAACCTTGCGCCAGGTGACGAAGGAGTGGGGACTGTGATTTAAGGTTTCGGTTTCCGCGCCTGTGCATCCGGTTGCCTTTCAAATCGGCGGATTCACCATCTATTGGTACGGCATTCTGGCCGCGGCGGGTTTTCTGGCCGGGTTCTGGGTGGCGGGACGCCGTGCGCTGCGGGAGGGCATCCGGTCCGAAGACGTCGTCGATCTGGCGCCGTGGCTCCTGGGCGGCACGCTCATTGGCGCGCGGGCGTGGTTTGTCATTTACTATTGGGACAGCGAATTCGCCGGAAAACCGTACTGGGAAGTCTTCATGATCCGGCGCAGCGGCCTGGTATTTTACGGCGGACTCCTCGGCGCTTCGCTGGCGACGATTATCTACGCGCGGCTGCGCAAGCTGCCGCTCTGGAAAATCGCGGACATTCTCGCGCCGAGCATTGCGCTGGGGCACGCGTTTGGCCGCGTGGGCTGCCTGATGACGGGCTGTTGTTACGGAAGCGCGACGTCCTTGCCCTGGGCCGTGCATTTTCCCAAAGATCATTGGTCGCGGGGCGACGGCGTGCATCCCACTCAGATTTACGAATCGATTTTGAACCTGGCTTTATTCGGCGCGTTGTCGTGGTTTTACCCGCGAAAGAAGTTCGACGGGCAAGTCTTCGGCGTTTATCTCGTGGCTTACGCCGTGCTGCGCGCTTTTGTCGAATTGTTTCGCGGCGATTACACGGCGCCGGAGCGTGTCGGATGGATCACGCCCGGCCAATGGGTCAGCGGCGGAATCTTGATCGTGGGTTTGTTCTTGCTCTGGAAGCTGCCTTCGCTGAGCCGCAAGAATTCAGCTCAACCGCGAAAGGACACCCATGGACACGAATGACGTCGTTTTCCCGGCAACTTTTTTCAGGCAGCGGCTTTGAACTTGAAACCTTAAACTTTGAACTCCCGGCGCGGTGGTGAAGCACCCGCATCCTGCGGTTGCGGAGTCAGCCGCGCCGGTCGCCCATGGAGACTGAAGGAAAACGGACGGCCTCTTTCATCGTCGAGCAAACGCTCCCGAACGAGCGGCTCGATGCCTTTTTGAGGACGCGCTTTCCCGCCGTCTCCCGAGTGACGCTCAAGAGGCTGATCGCGGATGGGGACATCCGAGTCAACGGCCAGCCGGCCAAGGCAACGCATCACCCGCGCCAGGGCGAGAAAATCGAGGTGCGCTGGCCGGAGCCCAAGCCATCCGAAATTGGCCCGGAGGAAATGCCGTTGGACATCCTGTATGAGGACGAGGATTTGCTCGTGTTGAACAAGCCGCCCGGCCTCGTGGTTCATCCCGCGGAGGGACACGAGAAACACACGCTGGTCAACGGGCTTTTGCACCATTGCCAGGGCCGGCTCAGCGGCATCGGCGGCGTCGCAAGGCCGGGGATCGTCCATCGGCTGGACAAAGACACGAGCGGCTGTCTGGTGGTCGCCAAGAACGATCCAGCGCACACCGGGCTGGCGAAACAGTTCGCCGAGCGCAGCATGGAAAAAGTTTACCACGCGTTGGTGTGCGGCGACCTTGCGGAACCGGCCGGCGAAATCCGCGCTGCCATCGCGCGGCATCCTTCGCACCGCAAGCGGATGGCCGTGACGGAAGGAAAGGGACGCGACGCCTGGACGAGTTACCGGGTGCTGGACAAACTGCGCTACGCGACGTGGGTCGAAGCCGTGTTGCACACGGGCCGCACCCACCAGATTCGCGTTCACTTTCATCATCTCGGCACGCCGCTGGTTGGCGACGCCACGTATGGCAGCCGGCAGAACGGGCGATTGAAAGAACTGGCGGGCTACGTGGCGCCGCGCCAGATGCTGCACGCGCGGACGTTGTCATTCGCGCATCCATGCACGGACGAGCCGTTGGCGTTCGAGGCGCCGTTGCCGCGAGATTTTTTGGACGCCCTGGCGGCGCTGCGGAAGGGTTAACCAGTATTCAGTGATCAGTTGTCAGTTGCCGGTTGTTACTGACCACTGATAACTGACAACTGACAACTGAAGAATGACCACCGAACAAATCATAGGCCTTCTCCTCGCCTTGCTCGTCATGCTGGTGGGACTGGGGGGAACGATGATCCCGGGTGTTCCGGGTGTGCCGCTGGTCCTGCTGGCGGCGGGAGCGCACCGACTTTGGTTTGGCGACGCAGGCGTCAGCAATGCCGTGTTGGTTATTCTGACGCTCCTGACGTTGGTTTCGCTCGGAGTCGATTATCTGGCCAGCGTCCTGGGCGCACGAAAACTGGGGGCGACCTGGCGGGGCGTTTTGGGGGCCGTGCTGGGCGCGACGGTGGGAATTTTCTTCGCCATCCCGGGCGTGATCATCGGACCATTCGTCGGAGCGGTCGCGTTTGAAATGCTGGGCGGGCGCGAGTGGAAAGAAGCGACTCGGGCCGGCGTGGGCGCCCTGGTTGGCGTGTTCGTGGGGGTACTGGGGAAGGTCGTTTGCTGCGCGGTGATGATCGGGTTGTTTGCAGTCAGTGTCGTGGCCCGTTCGGCGGCGTCTCCTCTGTAATCCTTCCGGGGCAGGCTGGAAGCCTGCCCTACTTTGCCAGCACTTCGCGGATGGATTCTTGCAAGGTCCAAACCATGCGCGCGGCTTGTTCATCCGTCGCGCAGTAAGGCGGCATCAGGACGATGACGTCTCCAATGGGCCGCGTCAGAACGCCGCGCCGCGCCATGGCTTCGCAAACGCGCGCGCCCACGCGCTGGCGCAAATCGAACGGCTTCCGCGTCCGCCAATCTTGCACCAACTCAATGCCCGCGATCAGGCCGACCTGCCGGAGGTCACCAACGTGAGGCGAAAGCCAGAGCGCCGGCAAGGAAATCTCCAAAGTCCGCTGCAATTCCAATCGCCGGCGAATCGACGTGGGGGATTGGAGGATCTTGAGACTGGCCAGGGCCGCGGCCGCGCCAAGCTGGTTGCCCGTATAGCTGTGTCCGTGGAAGAACGTCTTGAACTCTTCGTACTCGCCGAGAAACGCCTCGAACACTTCTCGCGTCGTCAGGGTGGCCGCCATCGGGAGATATCCGCCGGTCATGCCCTTGGCCAACGCCAGGAAATCCGGCTGCACGCCTTCGTGATGACAGGCAAACAACGTAGGGCAGGCATCCTGCCTGCCCAATTGTGCAGTCTGAGAATTCCTCTTCCCGAGACTCCCCCCACGGCAATGCGCGGAATCGGGTTGGGTCAAGCTGGAAGCCTGACCTGCTCTGCCAAACCCCGTCATAACCTCATCGGCAATCAACTGCGTCCCGTGTGCCCTGACAATTTCCGCGACCCGCCTGAGCCATCCGGCCGGTTGCGGAATCATCCCGGCGGCGCCTTGGATGAGCGGTTCGATCACCATGGCCGCATATGGATCTCCTCGCCGTTTCCGTTTCGCGAACTTCTGCTCGACTTGTTCCACGCATTCCCAGTTGCACTTCCGATGCGCCCGCGCATCGGCGCGTTCCGGTTTCGCGCGATTGAACGGACAGCGATAGCAATACGGCGCCATCACGGAATCGGTCTTGAACGTGAGTCTTCCGTAAGCGCGGTGAAACAAATCGATATTTCCGAGGCTGACCGCGCCAACTGTGTCGCCGTGGTATGCGCCGCGTAGCGAAAGGAACTTCGGCGAACGCACGCCTTGGGCCCGCCGGGCAAATTCGTAAGCCAGTTTTAACGCGACCTCCATCGCCGTCGCCCCGTCGTCCGAGAAGAAAACGCGTCCTAATTGCGGATTGCGGATTGCGGATTCCGGATTGCTTGCCCGTGTGACGCTCTGGTTAGATTCCGCACTCCGCACTCCGCACTCCGCACTCTGAACCAGCTTTTCCGCCAGCAGCGATGCCGGCTCATTGGCCAGCCCCAGCGCGGACGAGTGCGCAATCTTCGCGAGCTGCTTCCCAATGGCCGCGTTGATCGCGGGATGGTTGTGGCCGTGAAGATTGGTCCAGATCGACGCGTTGGCGTCGAGATACTCTTTCCCGCGCGCGTCCCGAAGCACCGCGCCGTCGCCGGAGACGATCACGATCGGCTCGCGCTTGAGCCAGTCGCGCATCTGGGTGAACGGATGCCAGACGTAAGCGCGGTCCAGGCGAGCCAGCTTGTGCATTGAGGATTTCAAATTTCAGATTTGAGATTTGAGATTAGAAAGAGTTGCCAGCAAACGCGACGCCTCTTCGGCCGTGTGACTGGCGGTCAACGTCAGCCGCAACTGCGCCTGGCCGCGCCGAACGGTCGGATAACGAATCGCCGGGACGTAGATTCCTGCGGCCAGCAGAGCGCGGGAAATCTCGACGGCCTTGGCTTCATCACCGATCAAGACGGGAATGATGGCGCTGGCGTGCGGTTTCTTGGTGTTCTCCGGGGTTGTCCCCCCTCTCCCAGCGGGAGAGGGGGGGGGTGAGAGAGAAGCGCCGGGACTTTCCAATGGCGCTGGATGGGAGGAAAGCGTTGGGCAAACCTTCTTCCGGATTCCCGCTATCTGCCCCACCCTCTCCCAGAGCTGCCGGCAGCGAGCATCTCCGTCGTGCGATTGCACGACTTGAATCGCTGCCGTGGCCGCCGCCGACCCGCCGGGCGCCGGGGCGGTTGAAAAGATGAAGGTCCGCGCCCGATTCACGAGATAATCGATCAGAACCCGCGCGCCGCAAATATAACCGCCCGCGACTCCGAGTGCCTTGCCGAGCGTGCCCATTTGAATTTCAACGCGGTCGGCGACACCGAAATCTTCAATCAATCCCCGGCGATGAGCGCCATAAAGCCCGGTCGCGTGCGCTTCATCGACCATCAGCCAGGCGCCGTATTTTTCCTTGAGTTCAACGATGCGATCGAGCGGGGCGTGGCCGCCGTCCATCGAAAACACGCTCTCGGTGGCGATGAGGATGTGCGGGCGGCGAGCGGCGGGGTTCTGGGCGTTGCGGCGGTCAGCCCACTTCAGGATGCGTTCAAGATCGTCGAGGTCGTTGTGCGCGAAGACACGCAGTTTGGCGCCGCACAATTTCGCCGCATCCACGATGCAGGCATGGACTTGTTTGTCGATGACCATTACATCGTCCTTTTCCAGAAGAGCGCAAATGACCCCCATCGCCGTGGCGTAGCCGGAGGAGAAGATCAACGCGGCTTCGCATGCTTTGAAAGAAGCGAGGGCGCCTTCCAGTTCGTGGTGGGGCGCAAGCGAACCGCAAATCAGCCGCGCCGCCCCCGCGCCGGCGCCGAATTTCTCAGTCGCGCGCATGGCGGCCTCCTTGAGGCGAGGATCGTTGGCCAGGCCCAGATAGTCGTTGGAAGAAAAGTTCAGCAAAGACCGGCCCTGGATTTCGATGTGCGTGGATTGCGGCGAGTCCACGCGGCGGAGTTCGCGAAACAGGCTTTGCGCGCGCAGCAAACCCAGCCGCCGTTGCAGCTCGTCGTTGAAACCCTGCCTCTGAGTCACAACTGAAAGTGGGAGATGGGGAGCACGCGCGCCCCCGCGTGTCCCGACCGGCGCCTCGCCGGTCGGAGCGTCGTTGAAACCGTCTCATTAAAGAGTGACTGTTCAGTGCGAACGAATGGGGTCGGCGGGGGCGCCGACCCCAGCACGCGAGGGCGCGTGCGCTCCCCATCTGCCAAGGTGCCCGACGGTGTGGGTTCCCGGCGCGGTTCGTTTTCAATCGCCCCCCGCGCCGGCGCCGCCGCCGGACTCCGAAAGGGATCGAAACCGCCGCGCATGCAGCAACACCCAGAAAACAGAGCCAGCGCAACCAGGGTGAGGGCGAGCCGCGCCAAGAGCGCCCGCCAACTTCGCATGAACCGACTCCTCGGACCGTGGCCTTTAGGCCGCTTCAACGCTCGACCCCGGAGAGTGCGCCGAAGCAGCCTAAGGGTCTGTGCAAAAATAAATTCCGGTTTTGCTGGAGGTGATTTCGCTTTCTGGCGAGGCGCGACGAAGGAGCATAGCCAGAGCTCTGCGACTGAGAGCGTGTCCGAAAATTGCGCGGGGTCCTGCGGCGAGGGATTTTGGCTGTGGCCAAGGCGGCGAGGTCCGAGCATCCCCAACGCGGGCTGTAAGGACCGAGCCAACGCAGG